>JBASAH010000246.1:0-15777 GCA_049650505.1 Xanthobacteraceae bacterium | reverse complement strand
GCACTATACTGGTCATTTTCGCTTTGCTGATCGTCGCAGCCGTTTTTGCCTGGAAAATATTCAATCCAGGGCCACTGGCGTTTGCGAGCGGATCGACCGTCGCGCTCGCCGATTATCGTGCCGCCGATCCGACGGGCGCTCCTGCCGATCTCGCAAATGCTGACGTTGTAAAGCGCGGCGAATATCTCGCGCGCGCCGCCGATTGCAGGGCGTGTCACACTGTGTCGCGCGACCGGCTCTATGCCGGCGGGCTCCCCATACTTCTGCCGTTCGGAACGCTGAACTCTACCAATATTACTCCGGACAAAGAAACCGGGATCGGTAATTACAGCGATCAGGATTTCCTTAACGCCGTGCAACGCGGCATACGGCCGGACGGGACACGTTTGTATCCGGCAATGCCGTTTCCCTCCTACACTCGCATGACCGACGCGGACGCGCTGGCGATCAAGGCCTATTTGTTCAGCCTACCAGCGGTCCGCGCGCAAAACCTGCCGAGTACTTTTGGTTTTCCATATAACCAGCGCTGGCTGATGGGAGTCTGGTCTGCATTCTTTAATGAAAATTCGCGGTTTCGGCCCGTTCCTACGCAGAGTACAGAATGGAATAGAGGCGCTTATCTCGCCGAGGCCCTGGCGCATTGCGGCGAATGTCACACGCCACGCAATTTGGCGTTGGCGCTCGACAACAGGAATAAATTTGCCGGCGCCCTGACTGCCGGTTGGTACGCCTTCAATATCAGCTCCGACAACGGATCCGGTATCGGCGCATGGAACGACGACGAGGTGCGCAATTACTTATCGACAGGCCATGCCGCGGGCCGTGGCACCGCAGCCGGCCCAATGGGCGAAGCGGTCGATCAGAGTTTCAAGGACATCGCTTCGAGCGATATCCGTGCGCTGGTAACTTATCTGCGAAGCGTCCCTCCAATCGCATCATCCGACTTGCCGGCCAAGCTCGCGCCGCCGGCGCAGAATTCACCGAAGGAGGGAAACGCGACGGCTGAGGTGGTCGGCAAACGCGTGTTCGAAGGTGCATGCGTGCATTGTCATGATTGGACGGGCGTGAGCCAGCTGTCGCCCTTCGCGACGATTGCAGGCACGCGCGGCGTGAACGATCGCACCGCGACCAATGTCGTGCAGATCGTGATTTCCGGTACGACGCGCCACACACCCGACGGCGTCATATCGATGCCGGCCTTCGGCAGCGCCTATTCGGACACGGAGATCGCGGCCGTTGCCAACTATGTGACCGCTCGCTTCGGTGCGGAACGCTCGAAGCTTACCGACAAGGACGTCGCAGAGCTCCGGCACCAAGCGGCCGATTGATCGATCATCCCCACTTGTGGGTCAGGTCACTCTGGAGAACTCAATTTTTTGAGTAGAGGAGACCCGCCATGGATGCAGTCAAAAACTCCAAACAAAGCCGGCGCGGCTTTCTTGCCGCCTCAGCAGCTATGGGTGTCTCCAGCCTGTTTCCCGCGAAAGCCGCCGAAGACAACGACGCTATCCGACCCTTCCACGTCAACATTCCGGAAGAGCAACTCGTCGATCTCCGCCGGCGCATCGCGACTACGCGATGGCCCGACCGGGAAACCGTGACCGATCAGTCCCAGGGCGTGCAGCTGGCAAAGATCCAGGAACTCGTCCGCTACTGGGGCAAGGACTACGACTGGCGCAAGGTGGAGGCAAAGCTAGATTCGCTGCCGCAATTCATGACGAACATCGATGGGCTGGACATTCACTTCATTCACGTCCGCTCGCGCCAGAAGAATGCGCTTCCAGTGATCATCACGCACGGTTGGCCGGGCTCTGTGCTCGAGCTCATCAAAGTCATCGGGCCGCTTACTGATCCAACCGCGCAAGGCGGCAGTGCCGAGGATGCTTTCGACGTCGTTATCCCGTCAGTGCCAGGCTACGGTTTCTCCGGCAAGCCAGCCGGCACCGGTTGGGACCCCGACCGCATAGCCCAAACCTGGGCAGTGCTGATGAAGCGACTCGGGTATACGCGCTACGTCGCTCAGGGCGGCGACTGGGGTGCGCCCATCTCCAGCGCGATGGCGCGCCAGGCGCCGGCAGGATTGCTCGGTATCCACCTGAACTTGCCCGCGACACTACCGCCCGAGGTGGCTGCGGTGCTCCCGAGCGGTGGGCCCCCGCCGGCGGGACTCTCCGAGAAAGAACGGGCGGTGTTCGACGCGCTCATCGCCTATGCCAAAAAGGGGAACTCGGCCTATTTCGTGATGATGACCGCGCGGCCGCAGACCGTCGGCTACGGCGCAACGGATTCCCCCGCGGGCCTCGCAGCATGGATACTCGTGCATCCAGGCTTCGCGCAGTGGACGTATGGAGCCGATCCGGAAAAGTCGCCGACGAAAGACGACGTGCTGGACGACATCACGCTGTACTGGCTGACGAACAGCGCAACCTCCGCAGGGCGGCTGTACTGGGAGAACGGCGCGCGAGGCAGCGTAATTAGTTCGGGCGCGCAGAAGACCGCCGAGATCTCGCTGCCGGTGGCCATCACGGTATTTCCGGAGGACGTCTATCGACCTCCGGAGACTTGGGCCCGGCGCGCCTATCGCAACCTGATTTATTTTCACGAGGTCGATAAGGGCGGACACTTCGCGGCCTGGGAACAGCCGCAACTCTTCAGTGAGGAGCTTCGAGCTGCGTTCAGGTCGCTGCGTCAGTCGAATTGAAAAAACACGGCGCGGTGTACGCGCCGCTTCGCCGGCAAATCAACGATCCAGCATGTAGAGGGCTTGCCATGAATAAGACCGACATTTCCGAACGGATCGACCATCATCGCCGCCGTTTCTTCGGCGCCGCAGCCTTGACCGTCGCCGCCGCCCAGCTCGGCGTCATTGGCGCGGCCGATGCCCAATCGGACGGAACTAAACCGACGCCGCTGCCGGCAATCAAACCCGGCACGAACACGTCGTTCGGTCCGCTCAAGCAGATCGACGCCGGGGTCCTGAACATTGGCTACGCGGAAACAGGGCCGGCCGACGGCCCGCCGGTCATTCTGCTGCACGGCTGGCCTTACGACATCTATAGTTTCGTCGATGTCGCGCCGTTGCTGGCATCGGCGGGCTACCGTGTGATCGTGCCCTTTGTGCGCGGTTACGGCACGACAAGTTTCCTTTCGAACGAAACGTTCCGGAACGGCCAGCCGTCAGCGGTTGCGTCTGACACGATTGCCTTGATGGATGCTCTCAAGATCGACAAAGCAGTTCTCGCGGGTTTCGACTGGGGCGCGCGCACCGCTGACATCATCGCGGGGTTACGGCCGGAACGTTGCAAAGCGCTCGTTTCGGTGAGCGGCTATCTGATCGGGAGCCAGGCGGACGGTAAAATGCCGCTGCCGCCCAATGCTGAACTCCAATGGTGGTACCAATATTATTTCGCCACCGAGCGCGGCCGCGCCGGCTACGATAAATATCGGCGTGAATTTTCAAAGCTGATCTGGCAGCTCGCCTCGCCGAAATGGAACTTCGACGACGCCACGTTCGATCGCAGCGCGGCGGCGTTCGACAATCCGGATCACGTCGCCGTCGTAATCCATAATTATCGCTGGCGGCTTGGGCTCGCGAACGGCGAACCGAAATATGATGATCTGGAAAAGCGGCTGGCCGAATTTCCGGCGATTGCCGTGCCGACCATCACTCTTGAGGGTGATGCCAACGGCGCGCCGCATGCGGAGCCCGCCGCTTACGCCAAGATGTTCACCGGCAACTACGAGCACCGGACGACTACCGGCGGCGTAGGTCATAACCTGCCGCAAGAAGCGCCGCAGGCCTTTGCCCAAGCGATCGTCGACGTCGCTAAAGCTTAATCGGAGCCGGCTCATTCCGGGCGCGTCGCTGGTAAACCATGAAAGGGCGCACCATGAAATGGTTCACGATCCTGATACTTGCAATCGCGATAGCGCTGACCATTCTTGCGGCCCTGCCGTTCGCGTCCGGGCATGCCGAAGACGAAACATCGCCAATCTTCGGCGTAAAAATTCCCGCCGGATATCGCGATTGGAGATTGATCTCCGTTGCCCACGAAGAAGGCAGCCTCAATGATCTGCGCGCCATTCTGGGCAACGACGCAGCGATCACGGCCGCCCGGGAAGGCAAGCTTCCGTTCTCGGACGGCACAATCATTGCCCGGCTCGCCTGGAGTTACGATCCGTTGGAGGAAAGCAGCAAAGCCTTTGGCCGTCTGCAATCTTTCGTGGCCGGGCCACCCAAGAACGGGGTCAGTTTATGGTCAAGGACTCAAGCAAGTACGCCTCAACCGGCGGCTGGGGCTTCGCTCAATTTGACAACGGCAAACCTGCTGCCGAAGCGGTGCAAAACACCTGCTTTCCCTGCCACGCGATCGTCAAAGCTCGCGACTTTGTCTTCAACCGTTACTCTCCTTAGGCACCGACTTTCATTGGAACTGTGCGCGTTTGCTGTCGCGCGACCGAGCCAGTAGGAAAATCTAGACCATGTTCGTGAAGGCAAAAATCACGCTTACGGTTGCGATCGTTCTCTGCACTACTTTTTCAGCAGCAGCGGCCGCGACCAAACATCATCGCACCGTCCATGCTCGTTCGCCGATCTGCGACACGAGCCCAACAACATTTCCGTGAGCACCCGGTGTCTGCCAACTGATTCTCCTTGTCGGACAAGACCGACGACTGGTGACCAAGCATCGGCGGTGGCATGATGCACATGGACAAACGCTGAATTCTGACGTCTGTTCTTATCTCAGAGAGCAAACACTGAGCGGCGGCCTGTTCCGGCAGTAGCGACAGTATCGCGGCTTGCAAGACCTAGGCCTCAGGCCGGCTTTTAAGCTCAAGAGTTACCAATCGGGCGAGTAACGTTGCCGGATAGAGCTGGCCGATGACGGCCTCAATGTTGGCGAGACTACGCGCATAGGGATGGATTGGAACAATGTCCCCGTAGCCGGTCGTGGTCAGCGTCACAAAACTAAAATAGATAAGATTCCCGACAAAATTATTATTTAGCGGCTCCAGATTGGTGACAGCGTTCGGTTCGAGAAGGGTCACCAAACCGATCAGTCCAGCGAATACCTGTCCGATAATGAGATATAAAAGGACCCCGCCGACGATCCGATGGAACGTTACCGTGCCTGGCGCGAATACGGCACGGGCAACAACGGCGCCTAGCGTCAATCCAGCGATCAGCCAAGCCACCGCGTCGAGGAGCCTGTCCGTAACAGAAGGCTGTCGCCAGCCCATCACTACAGCGACCACGATGATGGCCATGGCGACCAACATCAATACGACGGCGACCCGATTGCCCGATACGATGAACGATGCAGGAATAAGCAACAATCCGAAGAAAAGGCCGAACAAAGGTGCGGACAAAACTCCGTTCGCTTGTAGCGGAGCAGCTACAAACAGGAGGACTGACAACAAGATCGTCAACGCCGTTAATAGCTGATCGCCGAGTCGCTTGTGTAAGTGGTAGGATTTCCTTGCAGTCATTCGGCGCGGCTCGCTTGGGAGAAAGTTACTTTTTAGGTCGCAGAGGGTGCGGCGATGCCATCCTTACTGAACCGCGCCTATCCGTCGGTTCTTGTCCAAACCGTATATGAGAGATCGCCTGAGCGGAAGCTTGACGCTCATCGTCGTCCTTGGACATAGCTGGTGGGGAGCATTAACAGCGGCAGTCGATGTATTTTTAAACCCAACTGATTACGTGCCGTTCGTCGCCGCGCGAATTAATCCTATGGCGTGCTGCCCGAAGAGCCAGAGCACCAGATCAATTAACCTGCGGGTAGCGGCAGTATCCTCACTTCGAGTCGGGTCATTCGTTGCCAAAATTAGACGTCTGCGGCACGTCCGCTTAGCTCCTGATAACGGAAGGACTCAAACCAGACGTCGCGGGCAAGTCGGGTTCGGAGCCAAATGGGGACATTTCGGGCTAATCGTTACCGCACGTGACGACCTCTTGTCGGTAAAATTTGTGAGTCGCCGTATCGATTAACGCCGCTGACTTCACCTTTCCTGGATCCGCACGCCGCCTCGGTCCCGTGACAGACGAAGTGCTTTTAGGCGGTACAAGTTTTTCACCAACGTAGCTCGTCTTTCTTCCTCGAGCTTTATCGCATCCCTTATTTCCTCACGCGTCTGGCTCGGCTCAAACAGGGTTTGTGCGATTTCACGTTGCTCCGTATCAGACATAACAGGCCTTCTCTAGCGCCATCGAGGAAAAGCTACTTTTTGCGCAATGGAGCGCACACTCGTAAAAAATTATCCGTGCAACCCGCCGAGCAACCAAACCAGAAGAATGATCGGCAATGGAATGCCTAGAAGCCAAAGCAATAATCCGCGTCCCATGATGTGGATTCCCATTTCGTGTTTCACAAACTGAACCCAACAACGATCTTGGGGCTGAATCGTTCCGGTTTGTGATCGATCCTGCGGACAGCCGCTCTCCGACTCCTGCTGCTCGCTTCAAAGTTGTCGTGGGCCTCATCTCGCGTAACCAGTCGTGCGCACAGCAGGAACTAACAACTGATCCTAACGTTATGAACTTGATAAACAGTAGGCCAACATGCGCTGCCCTTCCTGCCATTTAATAATTGATCCGAGGACTGCTTGGAAAAACTCGACCAATCGCTTCTATTGCAGCGAGTTTTGTGCTGATTCCGAAAATTCCTATACCGTCGAGCGACGCATGCAGAAGGAAGTCTTTGATCGACAGTATCTGGAGCGGCTGCGGCGGCTCTTGCCTTTTTTTCGTGACTTAAAATCGAATAGAGTAGGTCCACTATCCGGCGGCGCACTCCAATGAAAGCAATCATGCGCGTGCGTGGCCTTCTCGGTGCCGCGAAAAAAAATTAATGAGATCGCCTCTCACTATGCTGCGACCACTGCCGGGAGAAGCTGAGATTCCATGTACATCGCTACTGGCACATGCGGTTCTGTTCCGCGGCTTGCATGAACGCATATCAGCAACGACTGTCTGCGGACACGCAACAGAAAATATACGAGATCAATGATTATCGCCCGTTTCGTGGAAAGCGGGCGACCTAAATACGCACAATGGAGAAAGTTCGTGCGACGCAGCCTCACGAATAAAGTTGTGCCTGATCGTAGTAAGATTACTGTGACGAGTGAGAATGAGGTCAAATATTGGATAAAGCACTTCGGGGTAACACGCGAAGAATTTGAACGCGCCGTTGAGCGGGTCGGCAATTCCGCCGCAAGCGTTAGGAAAGAGCTACGAAATCTTGCGTCTGACCCTCGAGATTCAAAGCAAAGCTGGGCTGGCTAAATTTTCAAGCTTATATTCGGGAACTCACAACTGAAGTGTGATTTCGCAAACGAGTCCCTCGGCGCGCCAGTCAAAATACGTTTTTCCCTTTAGCTGTGCAATCATCTGTTCGATGATCCGCCCCCCGAGCCTTTGCGCGTCGGCGCCTGTACCGCAGGACCGCCCGTCTCTGCCCAGTGAAGGTTTAGCCGTCCGTTGGTCTCGTGTGACCATTTCAAGTCGACCTGACCGTTATCTGCTGACAAGGCACCGTATTTCGCGGCATTCGTCGCGAGTCCGTGCAAGCAAACGGCAACGGCTTGCGCCGTGGTAGGCTCTAATAAGATCTGTGGGCCCGCTATTCGCACGCGGTTTCCGTCTGTCACCGAATAGGGCGCAAGCTCCTGGTTCGCGATGGCCGATAACTCGGCACCAATCCAACGTGCTTGGATGAATAGCGAGTGAACAAGCGACAGCGCTTGGATACGTCCTTCAATCGCCTGTTTAAGACCCTCGGGGGGTGTCGGACTGAGAAAGATTGACGGTTGCTTGTACATTCGCGAGCAAGTTCTTACTTCGGTGCTCTGCTTCCCGAGCCAAGGTTGCAAGCTGCTCTTGAATACGCTTTTGCTCAGTGATGTCCCTGGCGATCTTCGATGCGCCAACGATCTTGCCTTCGGCATTTTTTACAGGAGAAACGGTCAGAGAAACGACAATGAGGCTGCCGTGCTTGCGCTGCCTAACGGTCTCGAAATGGTCGATACGTTCTCCCCGCCTGATGCGCGTTAAAATCGCGCGCTCCTCATCCTGCCGGTCCTGCGGGATAACAATTGTAATCGGTTCGCCAATTGCCTCTTCGGCGGTGTAACCAAAGACGCGCGCGGCGCCCTTGTTCCAGCTTGTAATCACGCCATCGAGGTTCTTGCTCACAATGGCGTCGTCGCTGGACTCGACAATGGCCGCCACCCAGCGCAAGCGCTGTTCACTTTCGCGAAGTTCATCTTCGATCCTCTTTCGATCCGTAACGTCAACTCCGGTGGGATGCAGGAACGCAACCATTCCAGACGGGTCACGAATAGGATGCATCGCAAAGTCAACGATGCGCTCGCTGCCATCCGCCATCCAGTATCGGAGCTCTTCGCGGAAAACATTTCCCAAGGCAGCTTGCTCGCTTGCAAAACGAATCTTCGCCTTTATTTCCTCCGAGCCGCGCCACCAGGGAGTATCCCAGAACGGGCGGTCCAAGACCTCTTCCCTTGTATACCCGCACCGCTCCAAGGATAGGTTGTTTGCTTCCCGCAAGTAACCACGCAGGTCCATGATGCCGGCAAAAATACCGGACTGGTTAAAAAGGGCTTCGAATTTTGGCGACAGTGGCCGACAGCTCTCGTGCTAATGCTGCCTGCCCAGTGATCAAGGCTTTGACCTCCGTAATGTTGCGGTTCACCTCAAGGACGTATCATCGCCGAGCAATTGCATTCGGCTATCTACGGTGACTTCGCGGCCGTCCTTGCAAATATGCCGCAGCTCGCCGGACCAGTAACGCCCATTGCGAAGTTGCGAGCGGAGATCGGCAAATTCGATCGGAAATTTTGTTTGCAGTAGAGCGTGGCTGTCGCGCCCAACTGCCTCTTCCGGTGCAAACCCGTAAAGCCGCGCGGCCCCGGTGTTCCAAAAGTCGATTGGCCCATCGAGCCGCCATGCAAGCATCGGTTCGTAAGAGAGGGTCAGCAAACTGGCCAAGCGCTCGGCACGTTCGGAAGCTGGCTCAAGTCCGAGGAACTCACGTTGAATCTTCAACTCGGCTTCGCGCTGCACCACGGAACCCTTAACACGGACAATGAAAGTAGTCGAATTATACCAATGTGAAGCTGGGTTTGCTGACGCTTTTTGACCAGCTGGAACCAAACCTTATCAATATAAATTAGCACTCGCAGTGTCGGGACGTTCGCCAATGGCGGTCGTTCTAGTCGTCGAGGACGAAGAGCAGGTTCGGGTTCTTGCCGAATCCTATTTGGAGGAGCAGGGGCATCAAGTTCTTTCCGCGGGGACGCTCCAAGGTGCGATGGCGCTCTTGGAAAAAACTTCGCACGTTGACTTGGTTTTCACCGATCTGGAGCCGAAAGGTGACATTGCCGCCGGCATCGAACTGGCGCGCGAAGCGGTTGGACGTTTGCCTCACGTGAAAGTGCTTTACACAACCGGGAGAGATTTAACGGATGGAATGAAGGCGAGGTTTGTCAAGAACTCGGCCTTTCTAGCGAAGCCGTACACTGTGGAGGAATTGCTCACGACGCTCTCTGTGCATTTCAAGATTACCTCGCAGGCGCCCCGTAAATCCTAGAATGCGAGCCGAGGCGAACGCCGTATTCGCCGCGTCCTCGATCTCTGCTGTCGCTCGTTTGACCGACAATCGGCGCGATCACACGCTTTGCAAACTGGAAGCAGGTCTTGCTGCTTCCGGACGGGATAGGGGACCGATGCTGAAATGCACTGTAAGCGTCGTCATCAACTCTTCGACCGTGTAAGGCTTGGCGAGAAACGCGGACTTCGCCACAAAACGAGCCTTCATTCCATCCGTCAGATCGCGTCCCGTCGTGTAAAGCACTTTCAGGTGCGGCCAGCGCTTGATAGCTTCCTGAGCTAACTTAATCCCGGCAGCAATGTCGCCCTTGATGTCCACATCGACGAAAAGGACGTCAATACCAGGCGATTTCTCCAATAGCGCCATTGCGCCCTGTGAGGTACCGGCGGAAAGGCAGCTATGTCCCTGTTCCTCCAAGTAGGATTCTGCAAGGACGCGAACTTGCTCGGCTTCTTCGACTATAAGTACTTTGGCCATACTCCACCCTGCAAAGCTGCCCCGTGAGAACGGCGCAACCCTCCACAAGTTCCATCAACTTGAAATATCGCTGGCCTTATGTCGGGCATCATTCTCATCGCACAGAATTTAAACTGCCACGTCCGTTGTGCCTCCTACGCGGATATTTTCAAGGCAATAGCTGCGTCGCAAAGAACCCGACGATCTCCTTGCGTGCGCTCTAGCCTGTACTACGCCGGTTCGCGGAACGCCGGCTTCATGCCCCGCGGCAGTGGCATGCGGAATGTGTTGAGTATCATCGAGACCAGGGCGTAGTAGCCGAGAATGCCGACCAGCTCGACGGTGCCCGCCTCGCCTAGGATTTTGTGCACCCGGTTGAATGTCGCGGCGCTGACGCGGCGTTTGGCATAAAGCTCCTTGGCAAACGCGTAGATCGCCATCTCGTCGCGCGGCGCCGATTTAGGCGCTCGGCCGGCCTGGATGTCGCGGACGGTCTGCGGCTTGACGCCTTGCTTCTCCGCCATCGGCGCGTGCATCGCCCACTCGTATTGCGCTTTCCAGTGCTGCGCAGTCACCAGGATAGCGAACTCGGAAAGCCGTGGCGGCACGCTGGTCTTGAATCGGAGATGCCCGCCGAGCTTCTGGGCAAGTTCGCCGAAGGCCGGCGCATGCAGATAAACCGCGAACGGGCCGGCCAATTTGAATTGGCCGCGCGGGCCTGATCGGATCGATTCCGCCAGCGCGCGCTGCTCGGCGGTTAATGCTTCCTCGGACAATGCGGGCAAGCGCGGCGATTGCATGTTCGGCATGATTTTTCCCTTTCGGTCTTCGGCCCGCTGGGCGATCGCCTCATTCGTCGTCGCCTGCAACGCCAATCTGCAACGGTAAGACAAATCCGATACTGGCGTTTCATTGCACTGTCGAGCAGGTGGGACGCCGGCCTCGGCTTCTGGCCACATCCGCTCCGCTGCGCTGTGCTGGCAAGCTTTGATCGCCGATCAGCTCAAACGGCTTGTCCGGGTGGGTCCAAGGTTGAGCGATGGCAACTTTGAGTTTGGAAATCCACGCCTCAAGCCCCGATTTTTAACCAATCATTAACCATCCCTGGACAGATTATTAACCAATTAGAATCAACCAAAACCGGAGAGGCGTGGTGTCGAGCCTCATTATCCAACGTCAATCGCTGAAATTTAAAGCCCGTACCTATATGGCGTTCGTCTTTACGCCACGGGTGCCGATCGCAGATTGGCTTATGGAGCTCGACGTCACCCTTGAGCGGTCAAAGAGCTTCTTTGCCGGTCATGCCGTCGCGCTCGATCTATCGGAGGTGCGATTAAGTCCGAACGGAATTGCGCATCTCATCGCGAATCTCGCGGAGCGCAACATCCGAGTGCTCGGCATCGAAGGCATTGAGCCGCTCGATGCGGCGGCGGGGCTGCCTCCGGTGCTTCGCAGCGGTCGCGGCGCACCGGATTGCGAGTTGCGCGAGCCGGAGCCCACCGCCGTACCCGCTCCCGCAGCCGAGGGCGCGCCACGCGCCAATCAAGCGCCGGCATCCCTCCTAATCGAGGAGCCGGTTCGCTCCGGGCAATCGATCGCCTTCGTTGATGGCGACGTCACGATCCTCGGCTCGGTCGGCTCAGGAGCTGAAATCCTCGCCGGCGGATCGATCCACGTTTACGGAACGCTACGCGGCCAGGCGATGGCGGGCGTCACTGGCAACCGCCGCGCCCGGATTTTTTGTCACCGCTTTGAGGCCGAGCTCTTGGCCATCGGCGCCTATTACAAGACGGCTGACGAAATCGAAGCGAGCGTACGCAACGGACCGGCCCAGGCCTGGCTGGACGGAAATACCCTGAAAATTTCGACGATGAACTAGGAAAGAACGAAAGGTCGCGAAGATGAACGACAAGAAATCGGCCCGCGTACTGGTTGTGACATCAGGCAAAGGCGGCGTCGGCAAAACGACATCGACCGCTGCGCTGGGCGCCGCACTCGCGCACCAGGGCGAGAAGGTGGTGGTCATCGATTTTGACGTCGGGCTGCGCAACCTCGACCTGGTACTGGGGGCCGAGCGGCGTGTGGTCTTCGACCTGATCAATGTAATCCACGGCGTGGCGAAACTGCCGCAAGCCCTCATTCGCGACAAGCGGCTGGAAAATCTATATCTGCTGCCAGCCTCGCAAACCCGTGACAAGGACGCGCTCACCGAAGACGGCGTTGCCAAGGTGATCGCGGAGCTGCGCTCAAAATTCGATTGGATCCTCTGTGACAGTCCCGCCGGTATCGAGCGTGGCGCAACGCTGGCGATGCGGCACGCCGATGCCGCAATCATCGTCACCAATCCCGAAGTGTCGTCAGTCCGCGATTCCGATCGCATTATCGGTCTTCTCGATTCGAAGACTGAAAAGGCCGAGCGCGGAGAATGCGTCGACAAGCAGCTCTTGATTACCCGCTATAATCCTTGGCGGGCAGCTCGCGGCGAGATGCTCTCGATCGACGATGTGCTTGAAATCCTCTCCATACCGTTGCTTGGCATCATCCCGGAAAGCGAAGATGTACTGCGCGCGTCGAATGTCGGATCGCCGGTGACCCTCAATAGCCCGCTCAGCGCTCCTGCTCGTGCATATTTCGAAGCGACACGCCGGCTGAAGGGCGAAACGATTCCAGTAAAGATTCCGAGCGAAAGCCGAGGCATTTTCAACAAGCTGTTCGGACGGAAGGCAGCATGAAGCTCTTCAATCTGTTTCGCCGCGGTTCCGCGCCGATTGCGCGGGAACGGCTGCAAATTCTCCTCGCGCACGAACGCAACGCGGTTCACCAGCCCGATCTGCTTGGCATTCTGCGCGAGGAAATTCTCGGGCTGATCAGCCGCCATGTCTCGTTCGATCCCGACAAGGTGCAGATCAAGATGGATCGCGGCAAATCGGTATCGACGCTTGCCGTCGACATCGAGATTCCAAACACACGCGGCGCCTCGGTCATGGTGTCGCAAACTGCTCGGCCAGCGCCAGACCGGCGGCGCAAACGCGCCGTGTCTGAAATCGATCAAAGGGTGGCTTGATGCGCACCATTGCATTCCTCACACAAAAGGGCGGCGCGGGAAAAACCACGCTTGCGGCATCGCTCGCTGCAACAGCAGCGTGTACCGGCGAAAGGGTGATTGTGCTTGACCTTGATCCGCTGCAATCGCTGGTGCGCTGGGCCAAGCGCCGAGAAACAGCAAAGCCTGCGAACAAGGTTATCGTCGAGCCGCTCGAACGCGATCGGCTGCCGCGTCTGCGGACGATCCTCGAAGGCCTGGCCGGGGCTGGGTTCACGCTGGCGATTTTCGATACCTCCGGCGCCGACGCCACAGCGGTTCGCCTGGTCTCCGAGGTCGCGGACCTCTGCCTACTGCCAACGCGTCCGACATGCTTGGATGTGGAGGCGGGAGCAGCAACGTTTCGCGCCGTATTTCTGGCCAAGCGCAAAGCCGCGTTCGTGCTTAACCAGTGCCCGTCGAGCTACCACAGCACGCGGGCAAGCGAAGCGGCAAAGCGCTTAATCAGCCTTGGCGTCTTGGCCGAGCCAATGTTGTCCGCGCGGATGGTTTTTCAAGATGCGATTGCCGCGGGCCTCGGCGTTACCGAATATGCGCTCATGAGCAAGGCAGCTGAGGAAATCGCCACGCTATGGAAATGGAGTCGCGACCAGCTTGCAGCGGGCGAACGGCCAAGTCGAAAGGCTGCCGCCTAGCCGCACATTGGAAGTGAATTCCGCGTGAATCTGCGACGCCAGGGACAGTGCGTCCGCCTTGCGCTATGAATAGCCGATGGCGCTCGCGGTCAAAGCTCTGTTCTTCGATGTGTTCGGCACGCTGGTCGATTGGCGCAGCTCAATTGCCCGTGAGGCCGAGGCCTTGCTCAAGCCAAAGGGCTTGGTGCTCGACTATCCCGCCTTCGCCGACGCCTGGCGCGGTGAATATCAGGGCGCGATGGAAGAAGTGCGCGCCGGGCGCATTGCGTTCTGCAAGCTCGATGTCCTGCATCGGCGCAACCTCGAACTGACCCTGAAACGATTTGACGTCGCCGGTCTGAGCGAGGACGACAAGCGTAAGCTTAACTTAGCTTGGCATCGGCTCGACGCTTGGCCCGACGTAACGCGCGGCCTCGCCCGGCTCAAGCGCAACTATTTGCTGGCGCCAGTCTCGAACGGCAATATTTCGCTGATGGTCAATCTGGCGCGCCGCAACGATTTTCCCTGGGATGCCATACTCGGCGCCGAGATCGCCGGCGATTACAAGCCAAAGCCTCGCGTCTATCTCGCTGCCGCAGCGGCATTCGATCTTGGGCCGCACGCCTGCATGATGGTGGCGGCGCATTCCAGCGACCTTGCTGCCGCCGCCGCGCTCGGCCTGCGGACTGCGCATGTGGCGCGGCCGAACGAGCATGGTCCGGGCCGCGGGGAGGCGGCGCCCACGGTTGCGGTCGATATTGCGGTGAAAAATCTTGAAGAGATGGCGGAGAGATTGGAGGCGTGAATTTTGCCGCTTATTCCCGTGAACGCGCCAATCCAAAAAATAAAAGCACTGGCGATGTTGGTAATCTGGATCCCCGCCTTTACGGGGACGAGCGGGCAGGGGTAACGCGCGAGCTAAGCCGCGCGGCGGACGAAATACTGTTGCCGTTCGCAAATCCTTTGCGCGGCGCGCTGCATCTGCGACTCGAACACTTGGTCGGTGATGCGGCTTAGAAATTTCAGGGTGGCGATCATCGTCGTGCTCCCCGTCGCGATCCGTCCATTAACCACGCTCTCACCCTAAGCCTCGCTCTGGCATTCGGAAGTGACCGCAATCACAGGATTGCGTTTTCCATTCAACCGACTGATAAATAACGAGAAAATTGCACATATTCAACCGTCGATCGAGGGATAATCCGTATAGCCGGCGGCGGCCCCGCCATAAAACGTCTTGCGGTCCGGCGGATTGAATGGGCCGCCGCGGCGAAAACGGATCGGCAAATCGGGGTTGGCGAGAAACAGCACCGCGAACGAGACCAGGTCGGCGCAGCCGTCGCGGATCACAGCATTGGCGCGCGCGAGGTCGTAGCCTTTATTGCCGATCAGCGTGCCGCGCCAATGTTTGCGGAAGAAACGGATATCCGGCATTTCGCCGGCTGGCACCGGATCGCCGGCGGCGGGCTCGACCACGTGCAGATAGGCAAGACCAATGCGATTGAGTTCGCCGACCGCGACCGCGAATATCGCGGCCGGATTGCTGTCGCGCATGTCGTTGAACGGATTGGTCGGGGAGAGCCGCACGCCAACGCGTTCGGCGCCCCATTCGCCGGCGATCGCCTCGGTGATCTCAATGAGAAAGCGAGCGCGTCTGAGCGCATCGCCGCCATAGCGATCGCTGCGCCGGTTGGCGCCATCGCGCAGAAACTGATCGATGAGGTAGCCATTGGCGCCATGCAGTTCGACGCCGTCGAATCCGGCCGCGCGGGCGTTTCGCGCGGCGTGCCGGTAATCCTCGACGATCCCGGCAATCTCCGATGTGTCGAGCGCGCGCGGCGTGACAAAGGGTTTCATGCCATCCACCGTCATCGCCTGGCCCGCAGGCGCTATCGCCGAGGGTGCTACCGGTAGCGCGCCGTCGGGCTGCAGTGACGGATGCGAAATCCGCCCGACATGCCAGAGCTGCAGGAACATG
>JBASAH010000245.1:0-11335 GCA_049650505.1 Xanthobacteraceae bacterium | reverse complement strand
GTTTTCATATTGACCACAAGCCCGAACGAAACCGGCTGCTCGATCGGAAGGTCGCCCGGATTGGCGCCGTGCAAAATTTTATCGACATAGCGGGCGCCGCGGCGAAACAGATCCGCCGAGCTTGTGCCATAGGACATCAGCCCGCCTTCAACGACGTTCCGTCTCAGCTGGAACAGTCCCGGAATCCGGTTCTTGAGCAGAAAATCGATGACTTCGGCCATATGCATTTGATGCAACGTATCGTTGGTCGTGAGTACGGCATCGGGCCGGTTCGCTAACATCTCCGCAAACACGGCGGGGAGATCGGCGGCCGTACGCGCCTCTAAAGGCCTCAGGCTCATACCGAAGAACGGGGTCGTCCTCCACAACTCGTCGAGGAGTGCAGCGCTAGATACATTGTTGGGATTCCAAAGGAAAGCCAGGCGCGCGGCGGAGGGAATGGCGTCTCTTAAGATCTGCAGCCGCTTGGTCGCGATATCCGGGCCGAGAATGGTGTTGCCGGTGATATTGCCGCCGGGGTGCGCGAAATTGGTAACGAGCCCAGCGGCAACCGGATCGCCAACCGAAATGACCACAATGGGAATGGACTTGGTCGCCTGATGGGCTGCTTGCGCCGCGGGCGTGCCAGATACTGCGATGACATCGACGGGAATCTGCACCAATTCGCGTGCTGCCACAGCCAGCCGATCTGGCATCCCATCCGCCTGGCGATAGTCGAATGCGATATTTTGGCCCTCGGCATAGTGCAGTTCACCTAACTCGGCGCGAAAGGGCTCCCAGTCAGGACCGTTATCGATGATACCGACGCGGGCGATCTTTGCCGCGGCTAGGCTCGCCAACGGCCAGGTGAGCGACCATGTGCCTGTGATTGCGGCCGCTGCCGCTCCACCGACCATAACTATCAACTGCCTGCGCTTCATCGCTTTCGGATCTGCGTCGTCGGGGTAAAGCTGCCAGGGCAAGGCTATCACATTCGAGAAGCAAGATGCCCGCGTGCTGCAGCGACATTGCCATCCAGGCTTGCCCTATGCCGAGTGGCCGCGCGCTCCTTGATCGCGGTGCGATATTTCAACGACGCGGGCGCGGGCTGCCAACGCATCGACCAACGCGTCGGCCTTGACCTTATTTGCAGCGTCGAGATTAGCGTCCCATTCATCGAGAAGATAAATTTCCGCAGCGGTCGAATTGACGATTTCTTCCAACGATTTCAGCTGCCGTTCGCCGGACGAAAAGCCGAGCTTCTTGTCCATCGATTCGGCAACCACGACGACACCGTCCTCGTCATCGCCTTCAATGTCGACCGGCGCTACGCCGCCGGTGAACTGAAATGCGAGCCGGTCCGTGGTCGGCCAATAATAGGCGCGCTTTCTCATCTCGGTCTTGAGGCTTGCCAGCAACGAGGACTTTCCGCTGCCGTTGGCGCCGCGCACGTTGATGCGCCCAGTAGGATGGGCAGCGGCAATGCGCAACGCGTCGCTTAATGACGAGACCACGTTGGCATGGTCGCCCTCGCGCAACACCAAACGGTCGAACTTGATGCGTTTGTCGAAATCCGCATCCGGCTCGGGGAGCATATTGGCGGCGACGCCGCCGAAGCGGGTCCAAATGGCAATGAAATCGTTCCAGCCGGTCGCGAGCAGATGCAATTCGTAGGTCATTTCGATCTGTCGCGGCAAAGTGGTCGCCAAGCCGACCAACAACACGGTATCGCCCGCATTTTGCATCGCCACGACGCTGATCGTGGCGAACACAATCACGAGACTCACGATGCCGCTCATCGCGCTCATGCCTTCGCGGGCGACAATGGCGCGGATTTGCGCGACCAGCCCATCGCGCACACGCCTTTTGAATTCAGCCAGCCAGAGCCGCAGATTGTAGCTGTTTCCGGAAAAAATATTGTCCCACGCAGTGTAGCCCTGCGCGGTGACGCGATTGTTCATGCGCTGGTTCTCGAGATAGGCGTGAGCAATCGGCGTCTGCAGCATCCATTGCATCAGCAACAGCGCGCCAAGTGCGCCGACATAGGCGAACGGTAGGCTGATATCGATCTCGGCGCCAAGCACGAGCGCGTTGAAAACAAGGCCAAGGAACAGCTTGAGCGCAAATTCCATCTCGTACATCACATTGAAGAAACATTGGAACGTCTCGCCGGTGAGGAACGGCTCGACCTGCTCGCGCGCGGGTTTCTCATTGAGCAGTTTGACCTTGCCGCGGTTCTCGCGCGCAAAACGCAGCATGAATTTGCCGAAGCCGCGGTAACCTGCGCGCTCCGCGAAAACCCAGCTGATGACGCCGACCACGTAGGACGCCGATTGCGCCGTGAGTATCCAAATGAGATCGGAAAGCAGGAATTGGCCGATCGCGACCTTGCGTCCGGCGTTGATGACGAGCCATGTCGTCGCCGCCGCCAGCATGGCTTCGACCACCATCAGGGTCACCATCACGAAGAGCGCCGGCGAGAGCAGATAGCTTGCCAGCTCCAAGCGTGAAATCTGCTGCCGTTTCATGGCTGGCGTTTCATGGCTGGCGTTTCATGGCTGGTGTTTCATGGCTGGTGTTTCATGGCTGGCATTTCATGGTTGCCCCCGTTTCAGGGGCGGTGCGATTAGGCGGTGCGAGGCATGCGAATCCGCGCCGCAGTTTAACGGCATCAGCCAGTGAATTTAAGCATCCGCCGGGTAAAGCCGTGGCGAAGATTGCCCGCCCAATCAAGGGCTTTGCAAGCGCCGCGGCGGTCTAGATGCGCAATTTCGGCTGGCCGAGAGCGCCACGGCGGCGTAATCATAAGGCAATGGAGAACCCGTCCACGCATCGCGGGGTTGGCGGTGGTTTTCAAGCTGGTCCGCAGAAACGTCATTCCTTTTATCGCGCCGATGCGCCGGTTTGGCGCATCCCCCTTGGCGCGAACCTCGGTGCTCATCCTCGGTTTGACGGCGCTCACGGCCTATACCGTGCCTGACTTACAACGGGCAGCCGGTGGCTGGCTGAACGCATGCCTATGGTCGTGTCTCGGTTATTTCGCCATCGACGGCGCAATGCGGGCCAATACCGAAATCGGTACCGGAAAAGTTTTGGCTCACATATTTTCGGTTTCAGGGCTAATCGACCTGATCGCGGTCGCTGCCGTCCCCATTGCACTGGTGTGCGGAGTGCCGCCATCGACTGCATGGTTGCTCGCATCATTATGGGTTCTCAAGCTCGCGCAGGACTCGCCCGGTTTCGCCCAACTCCAGCGCGTGTTCGTCGTTGAGGCCAACGCGCTGGCAAGCGTGTTCGCGCTGTTTCTGATCGTGCTGTTCTTGTCATCGGCTGCCATGTTCGAGATTGAGCGCCACGCGCAGCCGAACGCGTTTAGTTCGATGCCGCAGGCCTTGTGGTGGGCGGTGGTGACGCTGACGACAACCGGCTATGGTGACAAGGTGCCGATCACGGATTTGGGCCGGCTCCTTGGCGGCATCGTCATGATCTGCGGCATCGCGACATTCGGTTTGTCGACCGGTATTTTGGCGACCGGCTTTGCCGCCGAAACCAGACGGCGCAATTTCATTCGCACTTGGGATCTTGTCAGCAAGGTCCCGTTCTTCCAATCGCTCGATCCTGCGGCGATTACCGAGATCACTCATCTGTTGCGGCTTCTCGAAGTACCGGAACGCACCGCCATTATTCGCCGCGGCAAAATTGGCGATTGCATGTATTTCATCGCCGCGGGGGAGGTTCAGGTTGACGTGAAACCGACGCCGGTGCGCCTCGGCCCCGGCGCATTTTTCGGCGAGCTGGCTTTGCTGGGGGATTCGGTCCGCAGCGCCAATGTGACAACGACAATGCCGTCCACGCTCTTGATCCTGGATCTGGCGGATTTCCGAACCTTCACCGCCAATCATCCCGATCTCAAGCGCGCGATCGACGCCGAGGCCGAGCGTCGCATGAATGAAAATCAAACACGACGCGAACGGCAGCGCGCTGGCGGCAGCTCTCACGCCTGAACGAAAGCCGGCGCCCAAGCACACCCCGCCCAGTGCGCAACACCGGACCACCAAGACTTGACGAACCGCGGCGTTTAGCCCTCAATCCGGCGCCTTTCGCCTGAGGCGTTGAGGCCCGTTATCTACAAAATTAAATCTGCGCGGTTCCACTCATGCCAGACCGTATCGCACTGATCACCGGCACGACCGGCCAGGACGGCGCTTACCTCGCCGAGCTGTTGCTGAGCAAGGGCTATGTCGTGCACGGCATCAAACGGCGATCGTCGTCGTTCAACAGCGCGCGGGTCGATCACCTTTATCAGGATCCGCACGGCGCGGGGGTAGAGTTCTTTCTGCACTACGGCGATATGACCGATTCCACGAACCTCATTCGCATCATTCAGGAAGTGCAGCCGACCGAAATCTACAATCTGGCCGCGCAAAGCCATGTGCGTGTCTCGTTCGAAACGCCGGAATATACGGCAAATGCCGATGCGCTCGGCACGCTGCGTTTGCTTGAAGCGATCCGGATCCTTCGCCTCGAAGACAAGGTTCGATTTTACCAGGCATCGACGTCGGAGCTGTACGGTTCGGCGCAGGAAGTACCGCAGCGGGAAACCACGCCGTTTTATCCGCGCTCGCCCTACGCGGCGGCGAAGCTTTATGCCTATTGGATCACGATCAACTATCGTGAGGCCTATGGAATGCACGCGTCGAACGGCATCCTGTTCAATCACGAAGGACCGACGCGTGGTGAAACCTTCGTCACGCGCAAGATCACCCGCGCCGTCGCCGCGATCGAGCTCGGCCTGCAGAACAAGCTGTTTCTCGGTAATCTTTCCGCCAAGCGCGATTGGGGGCACGCCCGCGATTACGTCGAGGGCATGTGGCTCATTGTGCAACAGCCGAAACCCGATGATTACGTGCTGGCAACGGGCGAGGAGCATTCGGTTCGTGAATTCGCCGAAAGGGCCTTCGCCTGCGTCGGCCGAACCATCGAATGGCGCGGATCGGGGCTGAAGGAACAGGGACTTGATAAGCGCGATGGCCGCGTGCTCATCGAAATCGATCCGCGCTATTTTCGCCCGACCGAAACGGACGCGCTCCTTGGCGATCCGAGCAAAGCGCGCCAGCGGCTCGGCTGGCGACACAAGGTGAAATTCGATGAACTCGTGCGCGAAATGGTCGAGGCGGATCTCGCCGAATTGCGCCGCGACGGCAGCCATCGCAACATGCATGACTAGTTTCGGATTTTGGTAGTTTGGGCCTGGGGACAAAAGCGCATGAGCGCGCCGGTCATTTTTGAATTGCGCGGTAAGCGCGTCTATGTCGCTGGCCACGTCGGAATGGTCGGCGCCGCCATCGTGCGCCGGCTTGAGCGCGAAAACTGCAGCATCGTCTGCGCGACCAGGCGAGAACTCGATCTGCGACAGTCCGAAGCGGTCGAGCGCTTCATGGCGCAAACCAAACCCGAAGCAGTCTTTATCGCTGCCGGAAAGGTTGGCGGCATTCATGCCAACAGCGCTTTTCCTGCCGACTTTCTCACCGACAATCTCGCGATCGCGCTCAATACGATAAACGCCGCTTACCATTGCGGCGTGCAAAAGCTGGTTTATCTTGGCTCGTCCTGCATCTATCCGCGGGCGGCGCCGCAGCCAATGACACCGGAAATGTTGCTGTCGGGTCCGCTCGAGCGGACCAATCAATGGTATGCTGTGGCGAAGATCGCCGGTATCAAATTGTGCGAAGCCTATCGCCTGCAACACGGCGCCGATTTTGTCTCGGTGATGCCGACTAATCTTTATGGTCCGGGCGACAATTATCATCCGCAAGACAGCCACGTTCCCGCCGCGCTGATCCGACGTTTTCACGAGGCTAAGATCAATGGCAGGCCGAGCGTGAGCGTATGGGGCACCGGATCACCGCGCCGCGAATTCCTGGCGGTCGACGATCTCGCCGACGCCTGCGTGTTTGTCATGAAGCGCTATTCGGATTTGCAATTTCTCAATGTCGGCAGCGGCGAAGATATTACGATTGCCGATTTTGCCCGCTTGGTCGCCGAGGTGGTCGGCTTTGCCGGAAAAATCGAGTTTGACGTTTCGCGGCCGGACGGCGCGCCGCGTAAGCTTCTCGATGTGTCGCGCATCAATGCCTTGGGCTGGCGCGCGCACACCCCGCTGCGCCAGGGATTGCAGCAAATGTATGCCGACTTCGTCGCGCATTATCCCGCAATGCGGAGCGAAGCCAAAATAAGCCCGCCGTACAGCAGCGCCGCCTCGGAATCCTAGATCATGACGATCATGCTCAACGAAACCCACGATCCGGCGCGGCGCAGTTTTGTCGAGAGCGCCAATCTGCCCGGATCCGATTTTCCGATTCAGAATCTCCCTTTCGGCGTATTCCGTCTCGGGCCGGGAGCTCAGCCGCGGGTCGGCGTGGCGATCGGCGACCAGATCGTCGATGTGTCCGCGGCGGCCGGCTTGTTCGAGGGACCAGCCGCTACGGCGGCGCAGGCTTGCGGCGCGCCCTTTCTCAACCCGCTGATGTCGATGGGTCCGCCGGCTTGGTCGGCCTTGCGGCTTGCTTTGTCGCGCGAACTTGCCATCGAAGGCGCCAGCAGCGCGCGATTGCGTCCGTACCTGACGCCGATGGCCCATGCCGAAATGCGGATGCCGGTCATATTCCGCAATTTCACCGACTTCTTCGCTTCGATCTTCCACGCTACCAATGCCGGACGGCTGTTTCGGCCCGATAATCCCTTGGCGCCGAACTACAAATATTTGCCGGTAGCCTATCACGGCCGTGCCTCTTCGGTGCGGATCAGCGATCTCGCCGTGACGCGGCCGAATGGCCAGCGCAAAAGCGCGGAGGGCTCGCTAAGCTTCGGCCCGTCGCAACGTCTGGATTTTGAACTCGAACTCGGCGCATTCGTCGGCACCGCGTCCGACTTGGGCCGCAGCGTGCCGATCGGCGAAACGGCAAATTATGTTTTTGGCTATTGCCTGCTCAATGATTGGTCCGCACGCGACATTCAGGCTTGGGAATCCCAACCGCTTGGGCCGTTCCTCGGTAAGAACTTCGCCACGACAATTTCGCCCTGGGTGGTGACGGCGGAAGCGCTCGCCCCGTTTCGCATCGCCGCATTCGCGCGGCCCGAAAACGATCCGGCGCCGCTGCCGCATCTCGACGATCCGCAAGATCGTGCGGAGGGCGGACTCGACATCACGCTCGAAGCCTATCTCGCAACCGAAGCGATGCGCCGCGACGGCATGCCGCCGCATCGCCTGACGCAGACCTCGGCCGCGTTTCTCTACTGGACCGTCGCGCAGATGATCGCGCATCACACCAGCAATGGCTGCAATCTCGAGATCGGCGATCTCCTCGGATTCGGCACGGTCTCCGGCCCGGAACCATCGAGCTGGGGCAGTCTTCTTGAACTGACCGCCGGCGGTTCGAAGCCGCTCGTGCTGCCGAACGGCGAGAAGCGGACGTTCATCGAAGACGGCGACGAGATCAGCTTCCGCGCCTTCTGCGCCAAACCCGACCAGGCACGGATCGGCTTTGGCGAATGCCGCGCGGTGGTGCTGCCGGCAAACCAAGCCGCTCAATGAATCTCCGGCTCCGGGATGGCCGCCTGGCCCTCCAGAAAATCGAAATCGCAGCCCTCGTCGGCCTGGCCGATATGGGCTGAAAACATCGCGCCGTAGCCGCGCGAATAGTGTGGCGGCGGCGGCTTCCAGGCGTTGCGGCGGCGCGCCAGCTCCTCGGCGGAGACGTCCAAGTGAATGTGCCGCGCGGCGACATCGACCTCGATCTCATCGCCGCTGTGCACCAGCGCCAAAGGACCGCCGACAAAACTCTCCGGCGCTACGTGCAAGATGCAGGCGCCGTAGCTCGTGCCGCTCATGCGCGCATCAGAGATGCGCAGCATGTCGCGCACGCCGGCTTTAAGAAGTTTTTTCGGGATCGGCAGCTGACCCCATTCCGGCATGCCAGGTCCGCCTTTCGGCCCGCCATTTTTGAGCACCAGCACGTGATCTGGAGTGACATCGAGATCGTCGCGATCGACCTCGCGCGCCATATGGTCGTAATTCTCAAATGCAATCGCTTTACCGCGATGGCGCAATAATCGCTTCTCGGCGGCGGCAGGTTTCATCACGCAGCCGCGCGGCGCCAGATTGCCGGTGAGCACGGCGGTCGCGCCTTCCGGATAAAGCGGATCTTTTAACGCATGAATGACATCGGGCAGATGCACTTTACTGCCGGCAATCGCTTCGCCAAGCGTGCGGCCCGCGACTGTAATGCAAGACAGATCGAGAAGATCGGCCATCTGCGCCATCAGCGCGCGCAATCCGCCGGCATAGAAGAAATCCTCCATCAGATATTTGCCCGACGGCGTGATATTGGCGATGACCGGCACTTGCCGGGAAATCGCGTCGAACCGCGCCATGTCGAGTGCGACGCCGGCGCGCCGCGCCATGGCGATGACATGGATGATCGCGTTGGTCGAACCGCCGAGCGCCATGTGTACGCGGATTGCATTATCGAATGCCGTGGCGTTGAGAATCTTGTTCGGCGTCAAATCCTCCCACACCATTTCGACGGCGCGGCGGCCCGCCGCGGCGCACATGCGCGGATGATTGGAATCCGGCGCCGGAATCGACGAAGCGCCCGGCAAGGCGAGCCCGAGCGCTTCGGTAATCGCCATCATCGTCGCGGCCGTACCCATCACCATGCAGGTGCCGAACGAGCGCGAAATGCCGCCCTCGATCTCGTTCCACTCGTCGTCGCCGATGCGGCCGGCGCGCTTCTCGTCCCAGTATTTCCATGCATCTGAGCCGGAGCCGAGCACGTTGCCGCGCCAATTGCCGCGCAGCATCGGTCCGGCCGGCACGTAGATTGCGGGAATGCCCATGCTGATCGCGCCCATGATCAAGCCGGGCGTGGTTTTGTCGCATCCGCCCATCAGCACGGCGCCGTCGATCGGATGGCTGCGCAACAGCTCTTCGCATTCCATCGCCAGGAAATTGCGGTACAGCATGGTGGAAGGCTTGACGAACGGTTCGGCAAGCGACATCGCCGGTAGTTCGATCGGAAAACCGCCGGCCTGATAGACGCCGCGTTTGACGTCTTCGGCGCGATCGCGCAAATGGCCGTGGCAGGCGTTGATGTCGCTCCACGTATTGACGATGCCGATGACCGGTTTGCCGGTCCAGTCGGCGCGGTCATAGCCGAACTGGCGCAGCCGCGAGCGATGGCCGAACGAGCGCAAATCGTTGCGGCCGAGCCAGCGATAGGAGCGCAATTCCTCGGGCGATTTTGTTTTGCGGGAAGTCATGTCAGTCCGGTGCCGATTTATTCCGCCGTCGCGCCGGTGGCTTTGACCACCTGGGCCCATTTTGCCGTTTCTTCGGCGATGACTTTGCCGAAATCTTCCGGCGTGCCGGGAATCAAAATGCCGCCGAACTCGGCGAATTTCGCTTGCATGCCCTGATCCGCAAGCGCGTTGTTCACTTCGCGATTGAGCTTATCGATGATGGCGCGCGGCGTGCCCTTCGGCACCGCCATGCCGAACCAGGCGCTGGCTTCGTAGCCGGGCACCGTCGCGGCCACTGTCGGCACGCCCGGCAGCGCCTTTGACGGCACCGAGGTCGTGACCGCAAGCGCCCGCAGCCGTCCGCCCTGAATGTGCCCGATCGACGACGGCAGATTATCGAACATCACCTGCACTTGGTTGCCGAGCAGATCGGTCAGCGCCGGCGCCGAGCCGCGATACGGCACGTGCACGAGCTCGACGCCCGTCATCATCATGAACAAGGCGCCGGATAAATGCACCGAAGTGCCGATGCCCGAAGAGCCAAGATTGACCTTGCCCGGATTGGCCTTGGCATAATCGATGAATTCCTTGACCGTTTGCGCCGGCACGTTCGGATTGACCTCCATGACATTCGGTACGCGGATGAAACCGGCGACCGGCGTCATGTCGCGGATGAAATCGAATGGCAGGTTCTTGTAGAGACTGGCGTTGATGGCATTGGCGGGGTTGACCAGAAAAACGGTATAGCCATCGGGCGGCGCGTGAGCCGCGATCTCGGTGGCAAGATTGTTACCGGCGCCGGGCTTATTCTCGACCGCGAACTGCTGATGCAGATGTTCGGAGAGATATTGTCCAATCAAGCGGGCGCAAATGTCGGTCGATCCGCCGGGCGGATAGCCGACCAGCCAGCGCACCGGATGATTTGGATAATCATCATCGGCGGCGCGCGCCACAGCAGTCGTGATCGCAATCGCCGTGCAGGCGACAACCAGCGCGGCAATTCCCCGGCTTAAGGCGTTCATTCCAATCTCCTTGGGCGCTTTTCCGTAACCGATTTTACCGGTCGCGATTTTACCGGCTGCCACTTACACTCCGAACCGGAGCCTACGCGGCCACGGCGATGTCACACAAGTGATCGATCTCACACAAGTGATCGCTATGCAGGCGATCTTGCGGCGCACCGCCTTGTCGGCCCTCTTCGCGGCCGCTAGCTTCACCGCCTTCGCAAATCGCCAAAAAGACATCCGAGGGTAATTGCCATGATCGACCTTTATGCGTTGACCAGTCCGAACGTCCAGAAAATCTACATCATGCTCGAAGAGACGAAGCTGCCCTATAAGGAGCATTTCGTCGATGTATGGAAGGGCGAGCAGTACAATCCAAATTTCATCAAGATCAATCCGAACTCAAAAATTCCGGCGATCGTCGATCACGACGGCCCGGGCGGCAAGCCATACACTGTGTTCGAATCCGGCGCGATCCTGCTCTATCTCGCCGAGAAGACCGGAAAATTCCTGCCGAAAGATATGACGAAAAAATACGACGTGCTGCAATGGCTGATGTTTCAGCTCACCGGCATCGGGCCGATGTTCGGCCAATTCACCCACTTTAAACTGTTCGCGCCTAAAGATAACGCCTACTCGATGTCGCGCTACCAAACTGAAGTGAAGCGGCTCTACGAAGTCATGGAAAAGCAGCTGGCGCAGTCGCCCTATCTCGGCGGCGACGAATATACGATCGCCGACATCGCCACGTTCCCATGGACGCGCAACCACGACATCCAAGGCGTCAAATGGGATGACCATCCCAATCTGGCGCGCTGGTTCAAAGCGATCGACGAGCGGCCCGCGGTGAAGGCGGCGCTCGCCAAGATCGCCATCATCAAGTCGAACCGCGAGACGGCGACCGATGATCAGAAGGACCGGTTCTTCAACCGCGGCCGCTACGCGCTGGCGTAAACGTTCGCGTCCGTTCTCTCTAATTTCACCTCCCCCTGGAGGGGCGAGGTCGCGAGCGTCGGTGAGCCCGGGGGTAAGGCAGTAGCACTGCTGTGACT
>JBASAH010000244.1:0-3392 GCA_049650505.1 Xanthobacteraceae bacterium | reverse complement strand
AGCAAGCCGGTGTGCCGGTTATCTGCGTCGGCAATCTCACCGTCGGCGGCGCGGGCAAGACACCGGCGGCGCTCGCCGTGGCGCAGCTTCTTCACGCCGCGCATGAGCGCCCATTTTTTTTAAGCCGCGGTTATGGTGGACGGCTTGCTGGTCCGGTGCGCGTCAATCCGGCGCTGCATCGCGCCGCCGATGTTGGCGATGAGCCGATGCTGTTAGCGCGGCTCGCGCCCACCATCGTCGCGCGCGATCGTGTTGCCGGCGCGGCATTGGCGCGCTTCGCTGGCGCCAGCATCATCGTCATGGACGACGGTTTGCAAAATCCGTCGCTGGCGAAGGACCTACCGCTTGTCTTGGTAGACGGCCGCCGCGGCATCGGCAATGGCCGCGTTATTCCCGCGGGACCATTGCGCGCCCCGCTGAAGCCGCAACTCGATCGCGTCCAAGCCCTGGTCGTGGTTGGCGTGCCGGAGGGTGCCGGTTCACTGCTTGATCGCGCCCAACGCCGCGGAATGACCGTCTTTCATGGCCGGCTCGAGCCGGACCGCGCGGTGGTCGATGCCATTGGCCGGCGCAAAGTGCTGGCCTTTGCCGGCATTGCCGATCCGGCGAAATTTTTTGCGACTCTCCAAACCGCGGGTATCGACATTGCCGATCGCGCGGCCTTTGCCGACCATCACCGCTATAGCGCGGCCGAAGCGCTCGATCTGATTGTGCGCGCAAAAGCGAACAATCTGATGCTAGTCACGACTGAGAAGGATCTGGTGCGGTTAACCGGTGCGCCGCAGCTGGAAGAGCTTGCGGCGCATACCAGCGCATTGCCGGTACGGCTTGTCATCGAAGAGAAGGATCAATTCCGGGACTTGGTACTGAGTGTGCTTGCCGGCCGCAGTATTAAGCCAGCTCCAGGGCCGAGGCAGTGACTTCGATCGACCCTCGATATTATTTCCGTCCGTAACGCGAGCCTATTCGCTGCAACACCGCCTCGGGAGTAGCGTAGGCTTCCTGCAGATCGACGCTCCAATAGCGGAGTTCCTCAAGCGGGATCGATACGCCGGTCACGGCGCAGCGCACGAAAGTCCCTGGCCGCACCACGCGGAAATCGCCGTCAAGATATTTGACCTCCGCTTCGCCCGGCATCGGCGCGGCGCGATCTGTGCGATTGAGCAACATCACCTCCGTCTATTCGATCCAGCTTCGCCTGCGCTTACCCCAAGGGGGACGGCTAACGGATTCTTCGACGCCCAGGAAGCCGCAACATAATCGCTCGGCCAGCGCGATGAAAGCCGAATGCCACCGATCCAGGCACCAGCTTGTGATCGCGACCGCCCTGCGCGATCGCGACCGGGCATGATAATTTCCCGGCAAAGCACTGATTTAACCTGCCGGAGCTGCGGAACCATGGCCTTTCGAATGCTGGCGATTGCGCTTGCCGGCGCTCTGACCTCGTTCGGCGCGACCGCAGCGCCCGAGCACATCGTCATTCCGGAGGGCGACCTGACGCTGCATGCAAGCCTCTATCGTCCGGAAGGCGCGGGCCCGTTCCCGGCGGTCATAGCCTTGCATGATTGCGGCGGATTGAAGCAGCGGCCCAACACCGAGGCGCAGCTCTATTCGGAATGGGCAAAAAAGCTGGTCGGCGACGGTTTTGTGGTTTTGTTTCCGGATTCATTTGGATCGCGCGGGCTCGGCTCGCAATGCCGCGAACATCATCGTACCGTCCATGCTTGGCGCGAGCGCGTCGCTGACGTCAACGCGGCGCGGCATTGGCTTGAGGAACAGAGCTATGTGCGCCGCGAGCGCATTTCGCTATTAGGTTGGTCGAACGGAGCAGTGGCCGCTTTGTCGACCATTCGCCGCACGGCGGCGGCGCGCACCGACACAGCCGATTTTCGCTCGGCGGTGGCATTCTACCCAAGTTGTCGACGCTTGTTGGAAACTGCCTGGAGCGCGCGGGTGCCTACGCTGATCCTCATCGGCAGTGCCGACGACTGGACCCCTGCGGCAGCCTGCCAGCAAATGGTCGCCGGTGCGCGCGGCCGCAGCGCGCACGTGCAGATCGTCATCTATCCGCGGGCGCATCATGAATTCGACCGCGCCAATTCTCCGATCCGGCTGCGCACCGGCCTGGTCAATACCGTAGATCCTTCCGGCAAAGCGCATGGCGGCACCGATCCGGCGGCGCGCAGCGACGCGTTTAAGCGTGTGCCACAATGGCTGGGGCGCTAGGATGATGGAAAAGAAAACGCCGCGCCGAAAGTACGCGACGCGGCGTCAGGCATTTGCCTGAATTTAGAACCGCATTACCACCGGCAGTGCGCGTGGCCATATCGCCCACGCCAACAGTGACGGTGACGATAATAACGATGATGATACCAATATACTGGCGTCACCAAGCTGCTATCGCCAGTACCGACGCTCGCTAGCGGCGCGATTGGCGCGGCTTGCGAAGTCCCGCCACCGACTGCCAGCAGGAACGCCGCGACGGCTATCGCAAAAACAGTCCGAGTCATTTTCTATTCTCCTTGTCGTTTTCTCCATCGGCGCGAACCTGTGCCAGCGCATAACACGCAAAAATGATGGCAGTTCCACGACTGCACTCTTTTGTAATCATGAACGGATAGTCAGAAATCTTTTCCGATCGCCGACAATGTTGCGAGCTAATGTGTTGCAGTTGACTTGGGCAGATATTTGCGGAAACCGAAAAATTAAAACAAGTCGCCTTGTCCGGAGCTGACAGTGCGGCGGCGCGATTTACCCGATGGAGCGGCTGGCCGCTCGACCGGGTCGCTTTCGGCGCGCGCCGCGATGCGGCCATCGGAAAATTCAATCTCAAGCGGCATGCCCACGCTAACCGCCGCAGCACTGTGCAACGGCCGGCTGTTGGCATCGCGAACCAAAGCAAATCCCCGTGCCAGTACGCCGCGATAAGAAAATGCCGCCAGGAGCTCACCGCCGCGTTCGGCCCGCGATGCTCGCACCGCAATGCAATGCCGGACCGCGCGTCTGGCGCGTTCACCGAAAGCGAATACCCGTTCGCGCTCCTGGCCGATGCGCGCGCGATGGACGGCAAGATTGGCGGCAAGACCAGCGTGCAACCGTAACGATAGACTGCCGTAGCGTTCACGCCGACGTTCGATATTGGCGCGCAGTAACCGATCGCTCAAGCGTCCGGCGATCCGCGAAAATCTGACATGGTGCGAGTGCGCATTGCTCTGCAGCGCTCGATTGAGGCCGGCCGCGGCATGGTCAAGTCGCTGCCGCGGCAGGGCCAATAGTTCCCCAGCCTTGGGGAGCGCCCGGCTCGCCGACCGCAATTCGGCCTGGCGGGCTTCCTGATTGCGACGCCAGCACGCGAGCGCGCGGCGGGACAGCGATTCGATGTCGAGCAGAAG
>JBASAH010000243.1:0-1947 GCA_049650505.1 Xanthobacteraceae bacterium | reverse complement strand
ACGCCCGACGGCTACACGATCGATATCGGCCAGTGGGACACCCATGTCGGCAGCATCATCTACAATATCAGTTTCGATCTGCGCCGCGACTTTGCGCCGATCGGTTTGATCTCGATCAATCCGATGCTGCTGGTGGCGAAGAAGACGCTACCGGCCGACGATCTCAAATCGCTGATCGCGTACATGAAGGCGCATCCGGGCGACGCCAAATTCGTCAACCAGAATGCATCGGCGCAGGTCGGCGGGCTCCTGTTGCAGAAACTCACCGGCACCGAAGTGTTGTTCGTGCCCTATCGCGGCGCCGGCCCGGCGATGACCGATCTGATCTCGGGCCAGGTCGATCTTCTCCTCGTGCAGGGCGCGGTGGCGCTGCCGCAGGTGCGCGCAGGCACGATCAAGGCGCTCGCCGAATTGTCGCCGGACCGTTCGGCCTCGATGCCGGATATTCCGTCGGCCGGCGAGTCCGGCGTGCCCGGGCTCTACATCGCCGGCTGGTTCGGCTTCTATGCGCCGAAGGGCACGCCGCCCGAAGCCATCGCCAAGCTCAATGCCGCGACGGTAAAGGCGCTGGCCGATCCGGCGGTGCAGGCGCGTTTCGCGCAGCTCGGCCTCGATGTCGCCGCGCGCGACCAGCAGACGCCGGAGGGCCTCGCCGCGTTTCAAAACGCCGAAATGGACAAGTGGTGGCCGATCATCAAAGCGGCTGGGATCAGAGGGGAGTGAAGACTCGCGCCATGCCATCGATCCTCGTGTCCCGGGCGCAGCGCAGCATGAAATGATGCGTTGCTGAACCGGGACCTTTGAGCACTCCGACGATCCCGGATCTGCGGTGCATCGCTATCGCGCTGCACCGCGTCCGGGAAAAGCTTGGACGATGAAATGAACGACAGGGAAATACATCATGCACAAAGCGTATTTCGTGGTGCGTGCCGTCGTCGAAGCTCCACTGCGGCAGAAATTCGACACGTGGTATTCGGCGCATCACCTGCCGATGGCGCTTGCCGAATTCAAAGCGGAGAAATGCTGGCGCTTCTGGAGCGCCGCCGAGGCCGGCGTGCACTACGCGGTTTATCAGTTCGCCGGTATGGCGCTGCTCGATGCGGCGCTCGGCGGCGACGGTTTCAAAATTCTGGTCGCCGATTTCGACCAGGCCTGGCCAAGCGGCGTCACGCGCTCGCGCGATCGGCTCGAACTGGTGGAGGAACGGAGTGGGGAGGGGACAGTCTAGTCGCTTCGTTCGTTATGCCCGGCACTCGGGCCCCGACTCTAGCGGGCCCAAGTGTAGACTCTTGTGCGGGCATCCCGCTTGGGCGGGCACTGCCGTGCCACCACGATCGTCATGGCCGGAACAAGTCCGGCCATGACGAGAAAGAAATCAGCGCCAGCCGCCGCCGCCGTTCACATAAACCGTGTCCGCAGTCATGAACGGGCAGGCGTCGGAGCACATGAACAGCACCAGTTCGCCGATCTCTTCGGCCGCGCCGAAACGCTTCATCGGCACGTCTTCGAGGAAACGCTGGATCAGTTCGGGCGAGGACTGCGCCGCGTCCTGGAACGGCGTCTTGATCGGGCCTGGCGAGATCGACAGTGCGCGAATGCCTTGGCTGGCGAATTCGCGCGCCACGCCCATGGTCATCGACACCACCGCGCCTTTAGCCGCCGCGTAATGGATGGACGAACCGGGACCGCCGCGCCGATGCGCCATGCTCGCCATATTGACGATCACGCCGTGTTTATTGGCAAGCATGTGCGGCAGCACCGCCTGCATGGCGTAAAACGTGCCGTTGACGTTGAGCGCGAAGGTCTTCTCGATCAGCGCGTCGTCGATCTCGAGAAACTTGGCGCGGCGGATCGCGGCGCCTGCCGAGTTGAAGAGGAACTGCACCGTGCCGAATGCGGCGATGGCGCGCCGCGCCAGGTCGTCGACCTGCGCGCGCGAGGTAACGT
>JBASAH010000242.1:0-2210 GCA_049650505.1 Xanthobacteraceae bacterium | reverse complement strand
AGCGAACAACCACAACCAGCTTGCTTTGCCGCCGTCCGCCGCCAGCGCCGCCGCCACCATGATCAGGTTGGCGGCAGTCACGCCGAAGCAGCCGAACGCCATTTTGGTGATGGTCGGCGGCTCGGCGCCGCGCGCCGCCTGCCGCGCCCACAGCGCGACGACGAAAGGCGTGAAGGCAAAGATCATGAACGGATTGACGGCAAGGAACCAGGTGGTCGGGATCTGCGCGCTCACGCCGAATAGATGCAGTGCGTCGATGCTGCGGTCGGTATTGGCGTCGGCCCATAGAACGATCGTGTTGCCCATCTGCTCGTAAGTGCCCCAAAACAGCGTATTGGGCACGAGCAAAATAAGCAGCAACCAGATCGCGCGCCGCTCGCTAGCATCTAGCGGTTTTGCTGGCTGGCGTGCGGCTTGCGCTTTGTGCAATTCGTCGGCCGGCAACAGCGGCAAGGCGTACAGATAAATGCACAGCCCGATCAGCATGCCGACGCCGGCGGCGGCAAAGCCGTAATGCCAGCCGGCTTTTTCGCCGAGCGTGCCGCAGACGAGCGGCGCCAGGAAAGCGCCGAGATTGATGCCGACGTAGAAAATGGAATAGGCGCGGTCGCGGCGCGGATCGCTCGCGCCGTAAAGGCCGCCGACTTGCGTCGAAATATTCGGCTTGAAACAGCCGCTGCCGAGAATGAGGGCTAACAGCGCGAACAGAAAAAGCTGCTCGACCGCCATCATGAAATGACCGATCGCCATCAACGTCGCGCCGACGACGACGGTGCGGCGCTGGCCGAGCACGCGGTCGGCGAGGAGCCCACCGAAGATCGGCGTGAAATAGACTAATCCCGTGTACAGGCCCCAGATCTGCGACGACAGCGGCTGCACTTCGAGCGGCCCGAACAGGCCTTCGAGGCCGCGCTTGAGCGCGCCGAGCCCGATCACATTGCCGGAATGATCGGACAGCAGCAGAAACTTGGTCATGTAGAGGACGAGCAGCGAGCGCATGCCGTAATAGGAAAAGCGCTCCCACATTTCGGTCGTGAACAGGAAAGTGAGGCCACGCGGATGGCCGAATAGTTCTGCGCGTTCAGACATCGGGCGCGCTGACTGAATGCTGTCGGCCAAGACGACGATCCATTTGCGGATTAAGATTACCTCTCCCCGCAAGCGCGGGAGAGAGAAAAATGGGAGCCCGCGCATGCTCGCCACTTACCCCGAAGAAGCCAAAAACTTCCGCCTGCTCGGCCACGATCCGACGGCGGCGTGGGGCGGCGGCAGCTTGGTCCAAGTGCACAAGGGCCATGCTTATGTCGGCGCGGTCGGCGGCTCGAGCTATAGCGGCCCCGAAGGCTTCACCGTCCATGACGTGCGCGATCCGCGAAGCCCGAAAAAGGTCGGCGAATTCCGCGCCCCGCCCGGCGTGCATTGCCACAAGCTGCGCATCGTCGGCGACGATCTGCTCTACGTGAATTCCGAGCGGCTTGCCGGCGACAAAGGCAAGAACGCCCGCGCCGGTTTTTTCATCTTCGACGTGTCGAAGCCGGCGACGCCGAAACCGGTCGGCTTCTACGACATGCCGGGTTCGGGCCCGCATCGTTTCGGCGTCGATCTGCAGCGTCACCTCGCTTTTTTGCCTAACGACGCACCGGGCTGGGACCGCCGCGTGATCTGGACGCTCGACATTCGCCACCCGCTGCGCCCAGAAGTGGTCAGCATCTGGGGCCTGCCGTGGATGAAGAACAAAACGGATGACGTCGGCAACGATCCGCATCCGCATGAGCAGGCGACAACGCTGCACGGCCCGCCGATGATCCGCGGCAATCGCATGTATTGCGCCTGGTGGGGCGGCGGCATTTCGATCATCGACTGCACCGATCTGCGCGCGATGACACTTATCGGCCACATCAAATGGTCGCCGCCGTTTCCCGGCTCGACCCATACCTGCTGGCCGATCGGCGACCGGCCTTATCTCGTCGTCACCGACGAGGCGCGCGCCAAGGAAAAATATTGGGACGCGCAATTCATGTGGATCGTCGATGCGCGCGAGGAGGCCAACCCTGTGCCGGTTGCGACCTTCATGCCCGAGCGCGACAAATATTTCGACCGGCCGGGCCGGTTCGGCGCGCACAATATCCTGGAATATCTTCCCGCCGACGGACCGTGGAAGGACGTCGTGTTTCTCACTTATTTCAATGCCGGGCTGCGCGCGGTCGATG
>JBASAH010000241.1:0-26357 GCA_049650505.1 Xanthobacteraceae bacterium | reverse complement strand
CGTCCGCACCGTGCGCCCGGACGGCGCGCCGACGACCGAGCCGCCATCGTCGTCGCCGTCGGTGACGATCGGCGCCGTTCACATCTCGAACCGAGGGGCAAACCCGCCCGCCGCGTCCGAATCAAATTCTCGCTGAGCGAACGAGCCTTGAGAATATCAGTATTCAGCGTACACGCCGCATTGGCGGCCGGCTTCGCGCTTTCCGGCTGCGCTACCGGAACCACTGTCACGCAAAGCGGGGAAGCCGCGAACGGTGCTCCAGCCGCCGCGCCGGCCGCTGTCGGCCAGCGCGATCTGACGCCGCAGGAGAAAAAAGTCATTGTCGATGCGATCGCGCCGTCGCTGCGCAATGCCGGCGCGGCGAAATACCGATGGGCCAAGTTTCCAACGCTCGTGACGGAAGACAGGGTCAACTACTGTGCAATGGTCGACGCGCAGAGTCCCTATGCCGCCTATAGCGGCCGCCAGGCCTATATTGTCGAAGCCCATCTGAGCGCTGGGCATGTATCGTCGGCCGTGATCGGGCTGATCGCCGGCGGCAAAGACGTCGCGATCGTCAACGAAATGTGCGCCAAGTTTGGACTCGATCCGAAGAACGCCAGCTAGAGCATGATCCGGAAAAGTGGAAACCGGTTTCCCGCCTGCGCGAAGCCCTTAGAAAAGGCAGGTCCGAAAAAATCATGCTCCTTCAACACGCTAGAGCACCGATCGATTCAGTTTGAAGCAACCACGCTCTAGCGGCACGCCAACGCCGAATTCGCTTCGGCGATTTTCACCGGCACAATTTTCACCGACTCGGTGCTTTCCATTCCTCGGCGCTTGCCCCGGCGAGCGACTGGACCGTTGTTTCATCCGCCGCAAGTTCGCGCGCCGGCCCGGAATAAACGACGTGACCGTCGTCAAGCACATAGGCGTGATCGGCAACTTCGAGGCCCATGCGCACATTCTGCTCGACCAAGAGAACCGTTATGCCTTCTGACCGCATCTGCACGATGATGCGAAAGACTTCGCGCACGATCAGCGGCGCCAAGCCCTGGGACGGCTCGTCGAGAATGAGGAGCTTTGGATTGAGCAAGAGCGCGCGCGCGATCGACAGCATCTCCTGCTCGCCGCCGGAAAGCTGACGCCCCCGGCTTGCCCTGCGCTCCTGCAGACGCGGAAATAAGCGGTAGACGCTCTCGGGCGTCCACGGTCCCGAACGCTCCAGTGGGACCAGCAGATTTTCATCGACAGTGAGGTTTGGAAAAATCTTGCGGCCCTCCGGGACGTAGCCGACGCCGAGCGCCGCGACGCGGAACGGCGGCCAGCCGGTTGTCTCCGTGCCGAATATCGAAACCCGGCCCTGGCGCGGCGGCGTCAATCCCATGAGGCTGCGCAGCGTCGTGGTCTTGCCGGCGCCGTTACGGCCCAGCAGCGCCGTCACTTGGCCCTCGGCGGCTTGCAGGCTGACGCCGTGCAGGATGTGGCTTTTGCCGTAGAACGTGTGGAGGCCTTCCGCGGTCAGTGCTGCGGTCATTTGCGGTCTCACGCGGCCTGCCCGAGATAGGCGGTTTGCACCGCCTTGTTCGCGGCGATCTCCGGCGGCGTTCCCTCGGCGAGAAATTTGCCCTGATCGAGCACCATGATGCGGTCGGCCAGATGAAAGACCACGCGCATGTCGTGCTCGATCAGCACGATCGTCAGCTTGCCGTCCTTGTGCAGGCGGCGAATGAGTTGGGTGATCTCATAAGTTTCCTGGTCGCCCATGCCGGCCGTCGGCTCGTCGAGGAGCAATAAGCGCGGCTTGAGCGCAAGCGCCATCATGATCTCGGTGGCGCGCTGATCGCCGTGCGATAGTTCGCCGACTTGGCGGTCGGCCTTGCCGGCGAGCCCACCCATCTCGATCAGTTCGCGGACCCGCGCCCGGATCGTGTCGTCGTCCGTTTGCGACAGCCACGCGCGCAAGCGCAGGCCGGAAGCGACCTCCACCGAAATGCGTAAGTTTTCGCGCACCGTTAGCTCGGGAAAGACTTCGGTCACCTGAAAAGTCCGAGCGATGCCGCACCAGACGCGCCGCGCCGGTAAGAGGTCGGTGACGTCGCGACCGTCGAAAATGATTCGGCCCGCGCTTGGCGTGAAGAAGCCGGTAATCAGGTTGAAAAACGTGGTCTTGCCGGCGCCGTTCGGTCCGATAATGGCGCGCAATTCACCGGGCTCGACCGTCATGGAAATATTGTTGACGGCGACAAGGCTGCCGAAATGTTTCGATACGTTCTTGACCTGAAGGAGACTCATGAGGCCACCCCGCTCGGTCATGATGACGAAATCGCGACAGCAAGTCCAATTCCGCGCGCAATCAGGGCGCGGGATATACTCCGCGTGCGTCGGCGGTAAACGCTTTGCGCGAGTTTGGATCGAGATAAAACATGTGGCCGCCGCGATAGAGCTTCATGGCAGCGCGTCCTTCAAAAGGCGGCAGATGATCGAGCACATAGCGTGACACCGCATAGGGCGTCACCATGTCACTATAGCCGTGAGCGATCACCAGGCGGAATGACGGGGTAAGCGCCAGCAGCACGCGCAGGTCGTCCGCGACGCTTGGCTGTCCATGGCCTTGCTCCCAATCCCATTTGCCGGAGATGTCGCCGGCAAGCAGGATGTACGACATCTCGGTCTTAAAACCGAGTTCGTCGCGCGCATAGCCGGCGAACGCGCCGCCATAAGCGCGCACCAATCCGTCGAGAATAGGATCGGGTCCGCGCGGCACTGGGCTTGTCGGGTAGGGATCGTCCGACGCGAACGTCGCATCGTAATGGCTGACGATCTTGTGGCTGCCGGCTTCGAGGTTCTTCACGTAGGCGTCGTGAATGAATCCGTTCGATTGGGCAATGGCGTCGAACGGTAATCCGGTGAATTTCGCGACGCGTGCATAGAAGTTTTTGGCCGCATCGCCCTGCGGCGGCGGACCGGCCAGCGTCGTGAGATAATCGGTCAGGGCAAAATGCTCCGCCTCGGCTAACGCCTCCTTGCTGAACATGCCTTTGCGTTCGAGCTCGGCCGCAGCAAGTGACGGCAGTTGCAAAGCGGCGCCAAGCGCAAAGCGGTCGCCGCCGAATTGAAAGGCGCCCTCAAGCGTCGGTGACAGCATCAGGATGCCGGAGGCGACGATGCCCTGCTCGCTTTGCAGCACGCGTGCGACTTTCGCCGCGCGAAAGCCGCCATAGCTCTCGCCCAGGATGAATTTTGGCGAGCTGGCTCGGCCGTTCTTGGCGACGTAGAGCGCGATGGCCTTGGCCATGGACTGCCCATCGCTATGCACCGACCAAAAGTCGCGGGCGCCGTCCGGTTTGGCCGTGCGGCTCCAGCCTGTGCCTATCGGATCGATCAAAACGAGATCGGTGAACGGCAACCAGGTGTCGGGATTGTCGATCAGACGCACTTTGGAGCCGTCATGGCCGTCGGGACCGAACTGGGCAATGCGCGGCCCAACCACCCCGAGATTGAGAAAAGCGGAAGCGGCGCCGGGGCCGCCGTTGAAGACAAAGGTCACCGGCCGCGCGGCGGTATTGGCAGATTTTGTTACGAACGCCGTGTAGAAAATTTGCGCCGAGCGCTCGCCGCTTTGGTCGAACAGGGCAAATGTGCCCGCGGTTGCGCTATAGGCGAGCTTGCCTGACGGCAGATCGATGCTGTGCTCGGTGACGGAATCGCCAGGCAATAAAGCAAGCACGCCGGGGCCGTTCGGCTCGCGGCGCTCCGCGGCCCGCTGCCGCGCGTCGTCATGCGAATTGTTGCGGTCGGCATCGCGGCCGCGGTCCTGCGCAACCGCGCAAGTGACGGCGCAAGTGATGGTGACGCTGACGCTGATAAGCGCCATGAGAAAAGCCACGAGAAGCGAACGCCAGATCGTTAACATCACTGCTCCCGAACAGAATTTCAAAACCAAAATTTCAAACCAGCCGGCTTCATTCCAGTTCGATCGCGCCGTCTATCTCGATGGCAAGCCCGACAGCCGCCACTGCCAGCGTCATTTTTGCCGGCAATGCCTCGTGACCTTTCAGTCGGCCGCTGGCTACGGCAGCGCGAACCGCCTTTTCGATTTCGCGCTGCGAGGTGATGCCGACCTTCTTGAGAAATTTGCGCACACTCACGTTGAAAACGTCTTCGTTCATGATCGCTTCTCCAAAGTGCCGGAAAGATGGCTAGTGTCCCGGTTCCGAAGTTCGTAAACATTTGCGGCGCACTCGTACGAACTTCGGAACCGATAAGGATACTAGCAACTCTCTCCCTGTAGTGCCGCCTTTGAACCCGAAGTTCGCATCCGAGCGCTCCGCAAAATTGTGCGAACTTCAGGTTCGCGGCACTAGCGGCGCGTCACTTTAGCCGATCCGTATCCGATGCGCGGGGTGCAAACGACGCAGAGCGCCAATGACGGTAAACAAGGCCGGTAGACAACACGATTAGGATCAGTGAAGTTCGGTCCGCACGACCGCTATTTTTGTCCGTTAAGGAGTTTATCGGAGAGTTAGCAATGCCCTTTCCGCGCGCTTCAAAGGCTCTGGCACGGTTCACGGTGCTCGATCTCACGCGGGTGCGCGCGGGGCCGACCTGTGTGCGGCAGCTTGCCGACTGGGGCGCCAATGTCATCAAAATCGAATCGCCTCCCGGCATCGAGGATCAGATGGGCGGCCCGCGCGAGGGGCCCGATTTTCAGAACTTGCATCGCAACAAGCGCAGCATGACGCTCAACCTCAAAGCGCCTGAAGGGTTGGCGGCATTCAAGCGAATGGTGAAAAAAGCCGATGTCGTGGTCGAGAACTTCCGTCCCGACGTAAAGAAGCGTCTCGGCATCGATTACAGGACGCTGGCGAAGATCAATCCGCGCCTGGTCTATGCCAGCATTTCCGGTTTCGGCCAAAACGGCCCCTACGCCAATCGGCCCGGCTTCGATCAAATTGCCCAAGGCATGGGCGGGCTGATGTCGATCACCGGCCTGCCGGGACAGGGGCCGGTCCGCGCCGGCATCCCGATCGCCGATCTCACTGCCGGGATGTTCGCCGCACTCGGCATTCTGGTCGCGCTCCTTGAGCGCGAGAAATCCAAAAAGGGCCAGCACATCGAGACATCGCTGCTGCAGGCGCAGATCTTCATGCTCGACTTCCAAGGCGCCCGCTATCTGGTCAAGGGCGAAGTCGCCAAGCAGGCGGGCAATAATCATCCGACCAGCATTCCGACCGGCGTCTTCAAAACCAAAGACGGCTATATCAACATCGCCACGGCCGGCCAAAAGACCTGGCAACGATTTTGCGAGGCGGCCAGCGCGACCGCGATCATGGACAGGCCGGAATATAAAACGCCCGAAGCACGGTCGAAGAACCGCGATGCGCTCGGCGCCGAAATCGACAATTACCTGGCCGGTGCGGCCAGCGCCGAATGGGTCGAACGCTTCAACAAAGCCGGCGTGCCCTGCGGGCCGATCTACTCGATCGATCAGGTATTCGCCGATCCGCAGGTCGAGCATCTCGGCATTGCCCAGAGCGTGACCAGAAAAGATAAAAGTAAGATGCGATTGATCGGCCAGCCGGTCTTGTTGTCGCGCACGCCGTCACGCCTGGTGGCGCGCCCGCCGGACCTCGGCGAGCATACCGACGCCATTCTCAAAGAGTTTGGCTTTAGCGCACGCGATATTGGCGTCTTGCACAAGGCGAAGGCGGTATGATGGAGGCAACAATTTTGGAAGGAAATAAAATGGCCCAAACCGACAAGATGCTCGCGCACAAGGAAGGCGGCGTCGGGATCGTCACCTTCAACAATCCCGAGCGGCATAATGCGGTATCGCTGGAAATGTGGGAGGCGACCAAGCGTATTCTCGACGGCTTCGCCGCCGATAGCGAAGTCCGCGTTGTGGTGCTGACCGGCGCCGGCGGCAGAGCCTTCGTCTCCGGCGCCGACATTTCGAAATTCGCGAGCGAGCGCGCTACGATCGAGGCGCAGCGTGCCTACAATTTGAAATCCGACGCGGCCTATTCCAGTATCGCCGAGTTTTCCAAGCCGACGATCGCGATGATCAAGGGCTACTGCATCGGCGGCGGCCTCGGGCTGGCCACCTGCTGCGACCTGCGCATTTCCTCGGACAATTCCCGATTCGCCGTACCGGCGGCTAAGCTCGGCGTGGGCTATGGCTATAAGGGCCTTAAGCGGCTGGTCGATATTGTCGGGCCGGCCTTTGCCAAAGAGATTTTCTACACCGCACGCCAGTTCGACGCCAATGAAGCGCTCGCCATGGGCTTGGTGAACCGCGTCGTACCAGCCGCGGAACTGGAGCCTTACGTCAAAAACATCACCGATATGATTTGCGTCAACGCGCCGCTCACGATTAAGGCGGTGAAATTCACGGTCGGCGAGATTCTCAAGGACGAATCCAAGCGCAACCTGGCGCGCTCCACTGAACTCGTCGAGCAATGCTTCTCCAGCCACGATTACACCGAAGGCCGCACCGCCTTTATGGAAAAGCGCAAGCCGGTATTTACCGGAAGCTGAATCGCATAAATTGCGCCGCCTGCCCGATCATGCGGCCTATTAGCGCTTAGCATCGGCCGACATGGGCTACTAAGATTTGCTAAATTATAAGCCGCAGCACGCGCGGCTCACGACATAGCCGCGGAGTCAGCGAAAACGTCTGGGGAGGCGAGCATGTACCGGGCCACCAAAGATATCAGACTGCCGACGACCATCACTGGCTCGCTGCCGCGGCCAAGCTGGTACACGGAGAATCTCGGCACCCGCCATTTTCTCGAGGCGATGGTGAGCCGCCGGTTTCGCGAGCAATATGAAGACGCATTGACCTGCTATCTGCGCGATCAGGAACTCGCTGGCTTAGATATTCTCACCGACGGTGACTGCCGCTTTGACGACGATGTCGGCGGCCAGAGCTGGACGGCGTATCCGCCGAACCACATGAGCGGCCTCGATGCCCAGCATCCGGTAGCGACGCCGTCCGGCCGCGGCGGCATCTGGTTTCCGCGCGGACACATCTTGCATGACTACCTCGAATCGCGGGTGATGCCGGTCATCACCGAACCGGTGGGCCGCGGCAATCTGCAATACACCGCGATGTGGAAGGCGGCGCAGCGCTTCACCACGCGGCCGGTCAAGTTCGGCGCCGTTTCCGCCGAGATCGTCGCCTTCGCCTTGCAGGATCGCCATTACAAGAGCGTGCCGGAGCGCATGTTCGCGATCGCCGACGCCTTCAACGAGGAATATCACGCGCTCGCCGACGCGGGCTGTCCAGTCATTCAGATCGAGGAGCCGCAGATTCACCTGATCGCGGTGCGCAAGATCCAGGACAAGGTGATCACGCCGCAGCTCATGGTCGAGGTCTTCAATCGCACTGTCAAAGGGCTGCGCGCTAAGACCGAAGTGTGGGCGCATTCGTGCTGGGGCAATCCCTCGCAGCAGCGCATGTTTGCGCAGGTGCAAAGCTACAAGCCGGCGTTGGAGACTTACAACACCGTCGACGCCGATGTGATCACGTTTGAATCATCGAGTTCCGGTGGCATGGATCTCGAAGCGATCGGCAAGACGATCACGGAGAAGAAAATCGCGATCGGCGTCATCGATCATCACACGCTGCAAGTCGAGAGTCCGGACGAAGTGGCGGCGCAGATTCGCACCGCGCTGAAATTCATTCCACCGGAGCGGCTGGTGATCTCGTCGGATTGCGGCATGGGCCGCGAAGGCATGAGCCGCCGGCACGCTTATTACAAAATGGTGTCGCTCGTGCTCGGCACCAACATGGTGCGCAAGGAGCTCGGCCTGCCCGAAGCGCAATGCCTTGCCGCCGATGAGCGCTACTCGCTCGTGGTGCCGATCAAATGAATCCACGACCTCGTCCGCTGCTGATACTTTGGATCACACCCGAGTAAGAAAAAATTTCTGGGAGGGGACGAATGGCCCAAGCAAAGACAGAACCGAAACCTATCCTGCCGTTCCTGCAGCCGTTCTACGACGCCGCCATTCCTGTGTCGTGGCTGGTCGTTCGCGTCGCCGTCGGCTGGAATCTTCTCGTGCACGGCTGGAATAAGATTTTGACCGGACCGACCGACGCCTTCCTCAAAGGCTTCGCCGATCTTGGCTTCACGCCGCCGGCTTTTTGGTTTTGGGCTTCGACCTGCATCGAAACGCTCGGTGGCATTGCGCTTATTCTCGGCCTGTTCACCCGGTTTCTTGCCGCGGCTGCCGCAATCGAGATGCTGATTATCACCGTGACCTATTGGGGCAACGGTTTCGGCTGGATGCGGCGCGGCTACGAATATGTGCTGCTGTGGGGCCTGGTCTGCTTCGCGATTGCCTTGCGCGGCGGCGGGCCGTATTCGCTCGATCGCAAGCTCGGCCGCGAGCTGTAACCAGTCAACGACAGCTCAGCGCAAGTCTGACGCGGGTATCAGCAGTAACGCTTGTTTCGCTGCGCTGCCGCCGCTAAATACCGTCTAGACCGTGAGCTTTTCCCCCTTCGGAGAGGTGGCAGAGCGGTTGAATGCACCGCACTCGAAATGCGGCATACGGGCAACCGTATCGGGGGTTCGAATCCCTCCCTCTCCGCCACCCCTTCGCCCCTTCGGGCTTCGGGCGGCAGGCGATAACGGGCGCGTCCAAAAAATTGAGAGGGATGGCGCCACCGGCGACGTGTGCTGTCCTTGCGGAATTTAGCGGCGCAAAAATAGATGAGGCCGACGTGAACGATCTCTTGCAGCAAGCAAAAGCCAAGGCGGCCGCGACTTATGACGCCGCCGCCGATCATTTTGACGACGAACCGCTGACGTTCTGGAAGCGAATTGGCCGGCACACCGTCATTCATCTCGGCTTCCCTGCCGGCGCCAATGTGCTCGATGTCGGTTGCGGGACGGGAGCCTCGGCGCTGCCGGCAGCCCAAGCCGTCGGGCCGAATGGGCGCGTGCTGGGAGTCGATCTATCCGCAGGCTTGCTTGAACAAGCGCGCACCAAGGCAACGGCGTATGGTCTTAAGAATGTCGAGTTTCGGCTCGCGGACATGACGGCGCTTGGCTTTCCGGACGGTCATTTCGATGCGGTCGTAAGCGTTTTTTCGATTTTCTTCGTGCCGGACATGGAAGGCTTGGTTCGCGAACTTTGGCGCATGGTGCGGCCGGGCGGAAAATTAGCCGTGACGACATGGGGTCCGCGGATTTTCGAGCCCGCCTATTCGCGTTGGCTCGCCGCAGTACAGCGCGAACGTCCGGATCTGCATAGCGCCTTCAATCCGTGGGATCGCATCACGGATGTCGAGGCGGTGAAACGGCTCCTTCTTGATGGCGCCGTCATGAACGCCAAGGTCACCGCTGAACATGGTGTTCAGCCGCTGCGTTCGGCGGAAGATTGGTGGATTGTCGCGCTTGGATCGGGGCTGCGCTGGACGATCGAGCAGATGGGGCCCCAGGCCGCAGCAAGAGTTAAGGAGGATAATGTTCGTTGGCTACGTGAAAATAACGTCGATCGCATCGAGACCAATGCGATTTATGCCATCGGCGAAAAGCCGTCAGCTAGTGAACCACGTCAAGTTTGACCTTGACGATTCCGCGCTCAACTATCCCTAACGTTTCGGCCGCGGAATAGGAGACATCGACAACGCGTCCCGGAATGAACGGGCCGCGGTCGTTGACCCGAACCACAACAGAGTGCCCATTGACGAGGTTGGTTACGCGCAATCGCGTGCCGAAAGGCAGCGTCGGGTGCGCGGCGGTCAATTTGTTCGGGTCGTATTTTTCGCCGCTCGCCGTTTGTTCGTCCTCTGTATAGAAGCTGGCTATTCCATCTCTATTGCTAGGGCTGGTCCTGGTGCCGATTGAAATAGATTTCTTTGGGACGTTCTCGCGCCTAACGACCGATGCATGACGCTCTGCCGGCGGTGACTGCCGAACTCCCGCAACGAATTCGTTCTTGTTGGCGAATGGGGACGGCGCGCAGGCGGCGAGAGGCAGCAATCCCAGAACGGCCGCGAGCAACAGAAACGTTTTGCGCGATCTGAAAAAGATCGAAAACGAATCGTGCAGGGCGAAACCTGCGCGAATGGCAAAGCGAGAATCTTTGGCTCCCCCGAACCAGGACATAGTGCTCCCCCAACCCCGGCCCGAATTCGCCAGCCGATGGGGGCGCAACCGTGGCAGGATCGCGGCTATCAGAAGGTTGCTAACGTTGATTTACTGGTGTGATGCTTTTGCCACAGGTCCTGCCCGCGGAGACCGGGCATTTCGATGGCGTGTTCCACCGCAAACTAAGTTCAGACCGGTCTTGTCTGTTTCAAGCGTCCGACAGCTCGATACTATTTTGGCGGCATTGCCAGGCGGTAGTTGGCTTCAATCATGGAGGCGGACATGACAATCAAGAAGACGATCGATAAACTTTCGCGACGCAATCTTCTGAGCCAAATGGCGGCGACGCCGGCCTTGGTGGCTGCGACGACCTCTGTCTTGGCGCAGACGTCACCGCCTGCTGCGCAGGCGCAAGCTGCACTCAAAGATGTAAAGGGAACGAAACTGGTTCTGCTGGGAACCGCTGGCGGCCCGGTGCCCGGACGCACGCGCGAAATGACTTCGCATGTCATGCTGAGCAACGGCGCCGCTTATGTTCTCGATTGCGGCCTTGGCTGCGCCGATCAATACGCACGTACCGGCATCCCGTTTGCGGCATTGCGCTCGATTTTCATCACGCACCATCACCCGGATCACAATATCGAATATGGCCCGCTCCTTATCGTCGGCTGGGTGCAGGGTATGCCGCTTGACGTGCGCGCCTTTGGCCCGCCGCCGCTCAAGCAAATGACCGAGGATTTCATGCGAGCCTACAAACAGACGGTCGATTTCTGGGCGGAAGATTTCAAGATGAAGCCGCTGGTTTCGGTTGACGTGCAGGAGATATCGGCGGCCGGACCGGTAACGCAGGATGACAACGTTCGGGTCTCCGCAATCATCGTCGAGCATCCGCCGGTGAAGCCGGCGTTGGGCTATCGCTTCGACTTCAAGGACCGTGCGATTGCGTTTTCAGGCGACACTACGCCGCTCGAGGCGATGGCGAAAATGGCGGAAGGCGCCGATGTCTTGGTACACGAAGCGATGTATGTGCCAGCGGTGGAGGACTACGTCCGCGGCCAAGTTGCCAAGGGCCGGCCGGTCGACTTCGATGCGTTTATGGCGCACATGAACGCCGACCACTCGCCCATCGAGGATGTCGGCCGGATAGCGCAAGAGGCAGGCGTGAAGACGCTCGTGCCGTCACATTTGACGCCAGCCATTGACAGCATCAGCGATGATACGTGGCGTGCTCCAGCCGCGAAATATTTCAAGGGCGAGATCGTCGTCGGAAAGGATCTTATGGTCCTGTGAAGCGGTCATGAGATATTCAACCGCAAGTGTCATCCTACTCCGGCTTGTTCGAGTGAATATACTTCATCTCATAGAAGAATTTTAGAAAACGCGTCGCCCATTTTCGTGACGCCGATGCAACGCGGCCCGAAAAAATAATAAGCCCGCGTGAAACACCGCGCGAAACACTACGTTGCCCACAGCTTGTCGTGCTTTGTATGCCTCCGGACTTGCACGGGCGGTGCGTCGCCGATTGGGGAAAAGCGTCATGAAAAAGTTGCTGCTTGGAATTTTCGCGCTTGCGGCATTGACCGGTGCGAATGCCGCGAGCGCCGCGGATATGGGGCTGCCTGCAAAGGCCTCGACGCTGCAGCCGGCGTGGGACTGGTCAGGGTTTTACGCGGGCCTGAATGTTGGTTACGCGCGCGGCAATACAGTCTGGAATGATCTGGATGGCTTCTTAACTGCTGGCGGCTCGAACAACGAATCGAACAATGGATTCATCGGCGGTGGCCAAGTCGGTTACAACTGGCAATTCCGGCATGCAGTCGTCGGCGTCGAAACCGACTTCGACTATCTCGGACTGCGGCAAAATACGACACTGTTTGCCATTCCTCCCGGTAACCTAGTTCCCACGTTCCACGATTCCATTCGTTGGCTGGGCACGGTCCGCGGCCGCGCCGGACTTGCGGTCGACAATGTTTTAACCTACGTGACGGCGGGCCTTGCGTATGGCAGGACCCAGCACACTATCGTCGATCCCTTCTTCAATGTTGATCCCAATTTCGATCTTAGCGCGACCAAGGTCGGATTTGCCGCCGGCGTCGGCGCGGAATACGGAATTGACCCACGCTGGTCGGTCAAAGCCGAAGTGCTCTATGTCGACCTTGGGAAGAACTCGCCCACGATTTCAGGCATTGGTCAATCTACGCCGCCGGGTAACCCGACAACAGTTACGGGTCGCTTTGACTTTCTGGACACGATGTGGATCGTGCGCGGCGGTATCAACTACAAATTCGGCGGCTGATCGTCGGGCACGCGTACGCGCTTCGCGCGCAGCCTAGTCAATAGCGCAGCGCCAACGCCTCTACTGTCTTAGCAACGACCCGCGTTGGGCTTTTCACACGGGATCGTGCAGCTCTCTCGCGCGTTATCTGTCGCGGGCATGGGTTCAGGCATTGGGGCCTGCTGCGGATGAGGCGATGACAGCGCGTGGGAGACCTGCTGGGGCAAACGGCCGAAGCCTGCCACGCCTGCGTCCAAGCTTTCTTGTTTTGCTCTTGCTTATTTTCCTGTTGGCAGTGTCGGGCAGCGCAATTCCGGCTCTTGCCGCTGAGGGCAGTTCGCGCTTCGGATCGCAAGCGCTCTTCATCGCCGAACTTGCGCTTCTGCTTTTGGTCGGCCGCTTGATGGGCGAAGCGGCGCAGCGCATCGGTCAGCCCTCGGTGATGGGCCAGCTGATCGGCGGTTTGCTGCTTGGGCCGTCGTTCTTCGGCGTGCTGTGGCCGGCGGGACAGCATGCCGTCTTTCCGATGGATGGCGCGCAGAAGAGCATGATCGATGCCGTTTGCGAGCTCGGCATCCTGATGCTGTTGCTGCTGACCGGCATGGAGACCGATCTACAACTGGTGCGCCGGGTCGGCCGCGCCGCGATCGCCGTCGCGCTTGCTGGCGTCGCGGTGCCATTTGCATGCGGCTTTACCCTTGGCGAATTCCTGCCGGCCGAGTTCCTGCCCGACCCAAACACCAGAGTAGTGACCGCCATTTTCCTCGGCACTGCGCTTGCGATTTCTTCGGTCAAGATCGTCGCCGTCGTGGTTCGCGAGATGAATTTCATGCGCCGCGACCTCGGGCAGATCATCGTCGCCTCGGCCATTCTCGAAGATACGATCGGCTGGGTGATCATCGCGGTGGCGTTCGGCCTCGCCACGGCGGGAACGATCGATCTGTGGTCGGTTGGCCGCGCCGTGCTCGGAACTGCTGTGTTCATGCTCGCGAGCTTCACGCTTGGCCAGCGCATCGTGTCGCGCTTGATCCGCTGGGCCAACGATAACTTCAGGAGCGACTTTCCGGTCATCACCACCATTCTGATCGTCATGGCCGTCATGGCGCTCACCACGCAGCTGATCGGCGTCAACACCGTCCTCGGCGCCTTCATCGCCGGCATTCTTATCGGCCAATCGCCTATTCTCACCCGCCACATTGACGAACAGTTGCGCGGCCTCATCGTTGCTTTGTTCATGCCGGTTTTCTTCGGCGTCGCGGGGTTAAACGCGGATCTGACGATTTTGCATAACCCTGCTCTGGCGCTGCTTGCCGTCGGCCTCATCGTGATCGCCAGCGTGGGAAAATTTGCCGGCGCCTTTATCGGCGGCACGGTCGGCGGCTTGTCCCGCGCGGAATCGCTCGCGCTCGGCTGCGCCATGAACGCGCGTGGCTCGACCGAAGTGATTGTCGCTTCAATCGGCCTGTCGACCGGCCTGCTCACACAGAATCTTTTCACCCTGATCGTCACCATGGCGATCGTGACGACAATGGCCATGCCGACGATGCTGCGCTGGTCGCTCAAGCGGCTGCCGTTGCGCAAGAAAGAACGCTTGCGGCTTGAGCGGGAGGAGCTGGACGCCAAAGGCTTTGTGACCAATCTCGAACGCCTGCTGCTCGCCACCGACGACAGCGCCAACGGCAAATTCGCCGCTCAGCTTGCCGGGTTTATCGCCGGCTCGAGCGGCAAACCGACGACCATCCTCGATCTCACCGACAAGCTGGATAAGAAGCCTGAGAAAATTGACGAAGCCTTTGCAAAGGCCCGCCAAAAACCCAAGAAAGGTTCGGCAAAGCCGGGCGAAGAACGTTTCGAAGAAGCGGTCAAAAGCGCAGCCAAAGCCACGACCACGCTCGAAGCCCGTCCAGACGAGGAGACGCCCGCCAAGGTCGAAGTCATCACCCGTCGCCACGCGCTGGGGCCGGAGGCGGTCGCGGACGAAGCTCGCAAAGGCTACGACCTTCTTGTGATCGGCATCGCCAATACCCGCGATTCCAAGGGTGGGTTCGGCAAGGACCTATCGCTGGTCACGCAAAGCTTCGAAGGTCCGCTCGCGGTGGTGGATACTCGCAGCCGCCGCGACCTCACTCGCCTCCGGCGCGGCCGGATTCTGATCCCAGTTACTGGCACGGAGGTGTCGCGTCGCGGGGTCGAGGTCGGGCTCAATTTGGCGCGCGCTATCGACGCGCAGGTCACGGCACTTTACGTAACGCGGACAAATTCCGGCACGAGCCGCCACAACCTATCGCGCCGGCTGGTGATGCGGCGCAACGAGCTGGCAGTGCTGAAGGAAATCGCGGCTTTGGCCGAGCGCTACGATGTCCCGCTGCGCAGTACGACGCGCGCCGACATGGCGCCCGACGAGGCAATCCTGCGCGAAGCCGGACGCGGCTACGATCTCGTCGTCCTTGGGGTGAGCCGGCGGCCCGGCAACGTGCTATTCTTTGGCAATACCGCGGCGGCCGTGCTTGAACGGTCGCCCACATCGAATCTCTTCGTCGCGAGTTAGTATAGGCCCATTGCTCCGATTCCGATTAGGCCCAAGATCGAGCCCTAAATGCAGACCGAAAATGGTTCCATGCCGATAGTTCCGCTGCTTGCCCAATCGGCGTTTGATCCGGAAACGATCGAAACATTGGTTTCAGTCTTCGAAGCCGCGTGGCGGAAAGTGGAGCAATCCGGCAGCAAACTGGCATCGCCTGCCTATAAGCGTGCCGCCCAGGAGATAATCGCCAAGCGCATCATCGAAATGGCGCAGCGCGGCGAACGCAATCCGCATGAGCTCGCTGAGGATGCGGTTTCTTATCTGGACCGTTCTTACGCGTGAGTGCCCCACGCGTAATTTGGCGCGCCTGACTTGAAACCCGATTTCTAAGAAGAAAACCGTTTAATCGGCGTAGCCGAGAAAGCGGTGTTCGAAGCTTGGGTCATGCTGAGAAGCCAAGCGCCGGGCGCGCTCTTCCTCAACCATCCGCCGCAATTGCGCTGCGGAGGCTGCTGCGGACGTATCCGGCGTGCGGTGGATCTCATTGCCGAGGCGTGTTGGCCGTGCGGCATCAGCGGGCGCCTTGGCCGCCGCCGCATTCTTTTCGGCATGACCGCTCGCTGGTTTTGCGCCTGCCTCCGCGGCTACGGCTTTGTTTGGCTCGCTCGGTTTAACGAGCATCGCGGTCGCGCTTTGCGGCTCGACCGGCTTGTTTGGCGTGGCAACGAAAACAGAGAATGACACCACCAATCCGGCAAAGATGGCGCCGATGCCGCCAATATAGGCGAGCATACCTCCCAAAATGTCCATCGACGCTCTCGCGCGCTCATCCAGCACCCCGGCGCTACAATGCGGGATAGTCGACTTTCGTTCCTCGGCCGCGATATGGACGCGACCTGAGCGGGAACAAATGGCGTTCAAAAGGTGGCGCGATCGCCGCTCATCATAATAATGGCGGCCTGATGGGCCGCCGGCGGCGTTAAAACCGCCGACGGCCAACGGCAATTGCCGTTAGGCCTGCGAAATAAATTTCGTGTTCAGATAGGCGGCAAGACCCTCGATGCCGCCTTCGCTGCCGTAACCGGATTCCTTGACGCCGCCGAACGGTGTTTCCGGCGTCGAAATTGCAATCGAGTTGACGCCGACCATGCCGGACTGCAGTGCATCGGCGATCATCGTCGCCGTTTGCGTTGAGCCGGTGAACGTGTAGGCCGCTAACCCGAAAGGCAGCGAATTGGCACGCTCCACGACTTCGTCAAAGCTCTTGAATGTGACGACCGGTGCCAGCGGTCCGAACGGCTCCTGGGTCATGACTTTGCTATCGTCCGGCACATCGGTGATCACCGTCGGCTCGAAAAAGAAGCCCTGATTGCCACGCCGATTGCCGCCGGTGACGATTTTGCCGCCGCGATGCTTGGCGTCGTTGACGAAGCCTTCCATGGTATCGATGCGCCGCGCATTGGCCATCGGGCCCATCGTGTTGCCCTTCTCAAGCCCGTCGCCGAGCTTGATCGCTTTGGCATATTCGGTGAAGCGCGCCAGGAAACGATGGTAGACCGGCTCCTGCACGTAGAACCGCGTCGGTGAAATGCAGACTTGGCCGGCGTTGCGGTATTTGAACGCCGCGATCGTCTCGGCGGATTTTTCGGGATCGGCGTCGGCAAACACCACAACCGGCGAATGACCGCCAAGCTCCATGGTCGCCCGCTTCATGCCTTTGGCGGCGAGGGCCGCGAGATGCTTGCCAACCGGAATGGAGCCGGTGAACGAGATCTTGCGCACGTCGTCCTTGGCGATGAGGTGCTCGGAAATCTCCGACGGGACGCCGAATACCAGATTGAGCACGCCCGCCGGCAAGCCAGCATCGGCAAAGCAGCGCACCATTTCGACGCAAGCGCCGGGCGTCTCTTCCGACGCTTTGAGAATGAGCGAACAACCGGCGGCAAGCGCGCCGCCAATCTTGCGCGCCGGCGTCAGCGTCGGGAAATTCCATGGTGTGAACGCCGCGACGATCCCGACCGGCTCCTGCACTACGATCTGGCGCACGCCCTTGGCGCGGCCCGGCACGATCCGTCCATAAGCGCGCCTGCCTTCTTCGGCGTACCATTCGATGATGTCGGCCGAAGTGATCACTTCGGCTCGCGCTTCGGGGTAGACCTTGCCCTGCTCCTGAACCAGAATTTTCGAGATCGCATCATAACGTTCGCGTATGAGGTCGGCGGCTTTGCGCATGATCTTGGCGCGATCATAAGTCGATGTCGTCCGCCACACTGCGAAGCCTTTCTTAGCCGCCTCGAGTGCGGCATCGAGATCGGCTTGGCTGGCATGCGGCAAGTGCGCCAGCGGTTTTTCGGTTGCCGGATTGATCACGTCTTCACCGCGGCGGCCATTGCCGCCGTGCCATTTGCCGTCAATGAAGAGTTCGAGATTGGCGTACATGACGTCCTCACTGTTCCTTGGACTGAAATTACAGGTGCGACTGGCGCTTTCGCTTGGTTGGTTTCGCTCGGTCGCAGGGATTAGCAGGTTTTGCCGGTAGGTTCACCCCGGGCGATGTGGGCTGCTTTTTCAGAGCGCATCGCCGTCGGTTTCGCCGGTGCGAATGCGCAAGGCGTGGTCGATCGGAGCGACGAATATCTTGCCGTCGCCAATCTCGCCGGTCTTGGCCGCGTTGCTGATCGTCTCGACGACCTTGTCAGCGTTCTCTTCGGTGACAGCAATCTCGACGCGGATTTTCGGCAAGAAGTTCACGGCGTATTCGGCGCCGCGATAAATTTCGGTATGGCCCTTCTGACGCCCATAACCCTTCACCTCAGTGACCGTCATTCCGTCAACGCCGATCGCGAGTAGGGCGTCGCGCACTTCGTCGAGCTTGAACGGCTTGATGATGGCGGTGACCAGTTTCATCGCATTACCTTCATGGGACTACTTTCTTGGCGCTTCCCGGTTGCCGGCGAGACGCTGCAATCGTCTCGTATTTTCGGTATTCGGCTTGTTGCCGTCGTATCGGGCTATTTTGTTGCTGGGCGCAGGCCGCGTCCAGTGGTCCGATCGCCACTCCCACCACGGCGCTGACGCAACAACCCTTCCTGGGCGACCGATGCGACCAGCGTGCCGTCGCTTGCGAATATCAGCCCGCGCGCGAAGCCACGGGAACCAGCGAGATTCGGGCTATCCTGCGCATAAAGCAACCATTCATCGGCACGGAACGGCCGATGGAACCAGAGTGCGTGGTCGAGGCTCGCCGCCATGATGTCGTCGCTGAGCACCGTGCGGCCGTGCGCGATGAGTGCGGCATCCAGCAATGTCATGTCTGAGGCGTAAGCGAGGACGCATTGATGGATGGCCGGTTCGTCGGGCAACCGGCCGGTGGTACGCACCCAGACATGGAAGCGGTCGCCGGCGAGCTTGCCGCCGGCATAGCGATTGTACTCGACCGGGCGCAGTTCAATCGGCCGCTCGCGCTCATAATATCGGCGCACCGCTTCAGGCATCAGCGGCCTCACCCGCTCCCTGAATTCCGCTTCAGTCGGCAACTCATCGGGCTTCGGCACGTCTGGCATCGTGAACTGATGCGACAGGTCGCCTTCCGCGCCGTGAAATGACACCGACATGGAGAAAATCGCGTGACCGTGCTGGATCGCGACCACGCGCCGGGTGGTAAAGCTCCGGCCGTCGCGGATGCGGTCCACTTCATAGATGATCGGCACTTTTGGATCGCCGCCAATCAGAAAATAGGCGTGCAGCGAGTGCGGTGGCCGGGCGGTCACGTTCTCGACCGTGCGGCAGGCGGCGACGAGCGCCTGGCCGATGACTTGGCCGCCGAAAACGCGTTGCCAGCTCGATTGCGGCGAGCGCCCGCGAAATAGATTCAATTCGAGCGCCTCAAGGTCGAGGAGGTTGATCAGGTCTTGAACGGCGGAAGCCATACTATCTCCGTCGGCTGACCCGCGTGCAGCGAGGTCCCTCGGCATCAAGCCGTGCGATCGGCGTCCTCGGTTGCATACGGGTTCAGCGGTGGGGTCAAGTCGGTCGATTAACGATGCCAAAGCAACGATGCCAAGAAGCAAATCTCTGGAGCAAATCTCCGGAGCAAATCTGTTAGACTGGAATTGATAATAATAGCTGCGTTCGGCTGTCCTGTGGGTGGTGTGCCGTCATGGTGTGTCAGGTTGGATTATGCTGCGTCCTGATGTCGATGTCCTGATTGCCGGTGGCGGCTTCGCCGGGCTCACACTGGCGATTGCGCTGCGCCAGGCGCTCGGGGAGTCCTTTACTGTAGCCGTCGCCGATCCGAGCCTCGGCGCCACCCATGCCGATGATGAGCGCGCTTCGGCGATCGTCGCGTCTGTGCGCCGGTTGTTCGACACGCTTGGCGTCTGGCAGCGCGTCGCCGACGAAGCGCAACCCATTCTCGACATGGTGGTGACGGACAGCCGGCTCGGCGATGCGGTGCGGCCGACCTTCCTCACCTTCGCCGGTGAAATCGAGCCCGGCGAGCCGTTCGCGCATATGATCGACAATCGCCGGCTGGTTGAAGCGCTGGCCGACAAAGCGCGGCAGACCGGTGTCGAGCTGCGGACCGCCGCGGTGACAGAGTTCACGGTTCCGTCCGAACGCGGTCCGGTGAGTGCGAGCACGTCCAGCGATGCGTCGCGTATTGATACGCGACTGAGCGATGGATCCGCATTGGCCGCGCCTCTACTCGTCGCCGCCGACGGCGCGCGATCGACGATCCGCGGCCGGGCGGGAATCTCGACCCACGGCTGGAGCTACGGACAGTCGGCAATCGTCATCAATGTCGCGCACGAGCGCGATCATGGCGGGCGCGCCGAGGAGCATTTTCTGCCGGCCGGACCATTCGCCATTCTGCCGCTTAAAGGCTGCCGCGCCTCGATCGTATGGACCGAGACCACGGTGGAAGCCGAACGCATCATGACCTTGCCCGATGATGCCTTCCATACCGAGCTTGAACAGCGCTTCAAGCTGCATTTGGGCGATATCAAAGTGATCGGCCGGCGTCGCGCTCATCCGCTCGGCTTTTTCGTCGCCCGTTCGTTCATTGCCGAGCGCATCGCGCTGATCGGTGACGCCGCGCACCTGATCCACCCGATCGCCGGGCAAGGGCTCAATATGGGACTAAAGGATGTCGCCGCGCTTGCCGAAGTCATCGTTGACGCCGCGCGCCTGGGACTCGATCCAGGTTCGGCGGAAGTGCTCGAACGCTATCAGCGCTGGCGGCGCTTCGACACAATGGCCATGGGTGTCGCCACCGACGGTCTCAATCGGCTGTTTTCCAACCGCTCCGATCTGCTGCGGCTGGTCCGCGATGTCGGCCTCGGCTTGGTTGATCGCGTTCCCTCTCTTAAGCGCCTGTTCATTCGCGAGGCGGCAGGCCTCGTTGGCGAGGTGCCCAAGCTGTTGCGCGGTGAGGCGCTATAAACTACCCGCCCGTTGCATGCCCCATTTGGCGGGCTTGTCCCCGCCATCAATGCCTTTAGTCTTTAGTGTCGCCTTGAAAAGCCTGGTGCCCGGCGCAGGGTCGGGTCTGGCAATTGCTCCGGAACAGCATGGCTTTCAACCACATCGCGGTCCTCGGTGCCGGCGCCTGGGGCACGGCATTGGCATTGGCCTGCGCGCGTGCGGGGCGAAGCGTCACACTTTGGGAGCACGATGCTGCCAACGCCGAGCGGCTCAAGAAACAACGCGAAAGCCTCTTCCTGCCCGGCATACAGCTCGACCAACGTATCGCGACCGCTGGCGATCTCGCCGAAGCCGTCCGCGCCGCGGCAATCCTGCTCGTAGTGCCCGCGCAAGCAGTCCGCGCGGTGACCCAAGCGCTGGCGCCGGCACTAGCCGAACGCACGCCCGTGATTGTCTGTGCCAAGGGCATCGAACGCGGCAGCAAGAAATTCATGACCGAAGTGATTGCCGAATGCGCCCCCAAGGCGATCCCGGCGATTTTGTCCGGGCCGAGCTTTGCCGCCGATGTAGCGCGCGGCATGCCGACCGCCGTCACCCTGGCCGCAGCAGATGGCAAGCTTGCCGCCGAGCTGGCGCAGGCGGTCGGCTCCGCGACGTTGCGCCCTTATCACTCCAGCGACGTTCGCGGTGTTGAGATCGGCGGCGCCGCGAAAAACGTACTCGCCATAGCCGCCGGCGTGGTCATGGGACGCGGACTTGGCGCCAGCGCGCTTGCGGCGCTGACCACGCGCGGCTTTGCCGAGCTTGTGCGCTTCGGCAAGGCCTATGGCGCGAAGGCCGAAACCATGATGGGCCTGTCCGGCCTTGGCGACCTTCTTCTGACCTGCTCAAGTCCGCAATCGCGCAACTTCACTTTCGGGATCAAGCTTGGCCGCGGCGAGAAGCCGGATTCGATCCATGCCGGGCTTGCCGAAGGCGTGTTCACCGCGCCCGTGCTCCTTGAAATGGCGCGCGATCGCGCGGTCGATATGCCGATCTCGGCCGCGGTTGCTGCTTTGCTGACGGGCAAGATGACGGTCGACGCGGTGATCGAATCGCTGCTGACTAGACCATTCAAAGCGGAGTCGTGAGTGCCGCCAAAGAGAGCAACGTTTGCGGAGTGACAAATGGCCTACTGGCTATTGAAAACCGAACCGGAAGAGTTCTCCTGGGACGACCAAGTCAAGCGCGGCAACAAAGGCGAAACGTGGAGCGGCGTGCGCAATTTCATCGCGCGGCGCAATCTCAAAGAGATGAAAAAGGGCGAGAAGTTTTTCTTTTACCACACCGGGGACGAAAAACAGATCGTCGGCATCGGTGAAATCATTCGCGAAGCTTATCCCGATCCGACGGCAAAGAAGGGCGAGCCGTGGGTCGCAGTGACCACAGCCACGGTCGAACCCGTGCCCAAGCCGGTATCGCTGGCCGCAGTCAAGGCAGAGCCGAAGTTGAAAGATATGGCGCTCGCTAAATATGCGCGGCTTTCGGTCCAGCCGGTGACCGAGGCGCAATGGAGGCTGGTCTGCAAGATGGGTGGATTGTAGGTCGGCGCATCCTGCCGACAACAAGGGGGGAACGTCGTGACTTTCAGCACCGTCAATTATCTCGCCATCGTGATCGCTGCGGCGGTCGCCTGGCTCGCCAGCGCTGCTTGGTACATGAGCCTCAGCAGCCATTACACAGCGGCGCTGGGAAAGACACCGCAGCAGATGGCAGAGGATCGCAAAAAACCGGGCGTTTTCCTGCCCTATGTTTATGCGTTGGTCGCGAATGTCATCATTGCGTGGATGCTTGCCGGCCTGCTTGCCCACTTGGGTGTCGGCCAAGTGACGCTGCGCAACGGCATCGTCTCCGCGGTCTTTCTTTGGTTTGGCTTCGTCCTTACCACAATGACGGTCAATTACAGCTTCTCCGGCCGCGACCGACGGCTCCTATTCATCGATCTCGGCAACTGGCTGATCGTGCTCCTTGTGATCGGCGCGGTGATTGGCGCAATCGGGGCGTAGTGGCTGCGTGCCGGTTCAGCCGTGCGGCGGGGCGTCTTAGTAGAACGCCGGTCTTATAGCCTTGTCCGCTCTCGTTGGGCCGTCGCATAATACGGCGAGAAATGTCATCGACAAAGATCCGCCGCTGAGCGGAGGAGAGCGAAATGTCCGACAAGATTTATGAAGTGCCGGCCGATTGGACCAAACGCGCTTTCATCAACGAAGCCCAATACAGCAAAATGTATGAGCGGTCGCTTGCCGATCCGAACGGATTTTGGGCCGAGCAGGCCAAGCGTATTCATTGGATGAAGCCGTTCAGTAAGGTCAAGAACACGTCTTTCAACAAGTCCAACGTATTCATCAAGTGGTTCGAGGACGGCGTTACCAACGTGGCCTATAATTGCATCGATCGTCATCTGCGCAGCCGCAGCGATCAGACTGCCATCATCTGGGAAGGAGACGATCCAAAGGAATCAAAACACATCACTTACAAAGAGCTGCACGACGAGGTTTGCCGGTTCGCCAATATTCTGCGCAATCGCAACGTCAAGAAAGGCGACCGCGTCACCATCTATATGCCCATGATTCCCGAAGCCGCGTATGCGATGCTGGTCTGCGCGCGCATCGGCGCCATTCATTCCGTAGTGTTCGGCGGCTTCTCGCCGGATTCGCTCGCCGGCCGCATCGAAGACTGCAAATCCAACATCGTCATTACCGCGGACGAGGGAATACGCGGTGGGCGGAAAATTCCGCTCAAGGCGAACACCGATGCGGCGATCGCCAAGGTCGGCGGCGTCGATTACGTGATCGTCGTCAAGCGCACTGGTGGGGCGGTCGACATGGATCCGGTGCGCGACGTCTGGTACCACGAAGCCAAGGAAGTGGTGACGGCGGACTGTCCTTGCGAGGAGATGAACGCCGAAGATCCGCTGTTCATCCTTTACACGTCAGGCTCGACCGGTCGGCCGAAAGGTGTGCTGCACACCACGGCCGGTTATCTCATCTACACGGCGATGACGCATCAATATGTGTTCGACTATCACGACGGCGACATTTACTGGTGCACGGCGGATGTCGGTTGGGTCACCGGCCACAGCTATATCGTCTATGGCCCGCTGGCGAACGGCGCCACCACGCTGATGTTCGAGGGCGTGCCGAATTATCCTTCGACCTCGCGCTTCTGGGAGGTCGTCGACAAGCACAAGGTCAACACCTTCTACACGGCGCCGACCGCGATCCGGGCGCTGATGCAGGCCGGCGATGCGCCGGTGAAGAAGACATCGCGCGCCTCGCTGCGCCTTCTCGGCACCGTTGGCGAACCGATTAATCCCGAGGCCTGGGAATGGTACCACCGTGTGGTTGGCGACGGCCGCTGCCCAATCGTCGACACGTGGTGGCAGACCGAGACCGGCGGCATTTTGATCACGCCCTTGCCCGGCGCAATTCGTCTCAAGCCTGGCTCGGCGACGCTGCCGTTCTTCGGGGTCGTGCCGCAGATCGTCGATGCCGAGGGCAAAGTGCAGGAAGGCGCGGCCAGCGGCAATCTTTGTATTGCCGACGCCTGGCCGGGGATGATGCGCACGGTCTACGGCGATCACCAGCGTTTCGTGGAGACTTATTTCAGCGCCTACGCAGGAAAGTATTTTACCGGTGATGGCTGTCGTCGCGATGCGGACGGCTATTACTGGATCACTGGCCGCGTCGACGACGTGATCAATGTCGCCGGCCACAGGCTTGGCACTGCCGAAGTGGAATCCGCGCTGGTCGCCCATCCGAAGGTTTCGGAAGCTGCCGTGGTTGGCTTTCCGCACAACATCAAGGGACAGGGCATCTACGCCTATGTGACGCTGATGGCCGGAGAACATCCGACCGAGGAATTGCGCAAGGAGCTGGTCGGCTGGGTACGCAAGGAGATCAGCCCGATCGCTTCGCCCGACCTGATCCAGTTCGCCCCGAATCTGCCGAAGACACGCTCCGGCAAGATCATGCGCCGCATCTTGCGCAAGATCGCTGAAGATGAATTCGGTAACCTTGGCGACACCTCGACCTTGGCTGATCCGGCCGTCGTCGACGACCTCATCACCAACCGGCAAAACCGCAAGACCGCGTAAGAGGGCCTATAAAAGGGCGCAAAAAAGAGCGCATAGCGGCGAGTTCTGCCCTTGGGTTCCGTGAAAACATTGTGGAACAATGTCGCGCGTCCTGTCCGCGGCAACCAGGTGGTGCACGTAGGGCACACCTTGGGGAAAAAATTATCAAAACATCAATCCTGTTACCGCCGCGCTACTGAGAGTACCGGCGGTTTCGGCTAGGATATTTTGCGTCGAAACGTCGTCATGGTGGTTAGGGAGAGGGGCATAGGGGCATAGAGGCAATTAGGGATTGGAAAATGCGGAGAAGGATTTTACTTTCGGTTGGTTTTGCCGTCGCCGTAGTTGCATCCGGTTTTGCGGCTGCGCCGGCGCAGGCTCACGGCGATCGGATCGCGGTAAAGGAAGGTTATTTGCCGGGGACCATCGTTATCCGCACCAACGAACGTCGGCTGTACTATTTTACCGGCTCTGGTGAGGCGATCCGCTATCCGGTCGGCGTCGGGCGTGCCGGCATGCAATGGTCCGGCACTGCCTTTATCGACGGCAAATACATCCAGCCGGCCTGGACCCCGCCGGCCTCGATCAGGGGCGATTATCGAAGACTTCCGCCGGTGGTCCCCGGTGGCTCGTCGCGCAATCCAATGGGCGTGGCAGCAATGACCCTTTCCGGCGGCGGCGAATACGCTATCCACGGCACCAACGCGCCAGGCACGATCGGCGGCTTCGTCTCCCACGGCTGCATCCGCATGTTCAATGAGGACATTATGGATTTGTACAGCCGAGTGAGTATCGGCACACGCGTGGTGGTTACGCGCTGATCGGGAATCAGTGATCAGGAATCAGATGATGCTTCCTGATGCCGCTTAAAAATCCGAGGCGATCCCGTTGACCTCCCAGTCGCCATAGCGCGTCGGATCAAGGTCGCCGCGGTGGGGGACTTCGTTCGCGGATTCCGATTTCAAGGAATTGCGTTTATTTCGCTCGCGATCGGTTCGCCGTGCTTCGGCTTCGGCGAGCGCGCGAATCGCCGCATCTGGCAGCTGCCGCTTAATGCCCTCGGTTCCGCTCATGCAGGGGCTCGTTGTTGGCATCGCCTGTCATTTGGCGTAGCTCTGCCAGCTCCGCAAGGAGGAGAGTATTTGACAATGAGGGTGGCGCGCGACCGGACGACGCGTTCGACGCGATCCCGCGATGCGCCAGGCTTCGCGGTCCGCGGCCTCGCCGCCGACATTGTCGAAAGCGTGCTGTACCGCCGTCGCGCGCTGGACGAGATCCTCGATTCGACGACCGAACTTGCCACGCTCGCGGAGCGCGATCGTGCGCTGACGCGCGCCCTGGCGGCGATCGTGCTGCGCCGGCTCGGCACGCTACGGCATGTCCTCGGTCTTTTTCTCGACCGCGGTCTGCCGCGGCAAGCGCCACGGGTCGAGACCGCGCTGTTACTCGGTGCAGCGCAAATTCTTTTTCTCAACGTGCCGGATCATGCCGCCGTCGATCTCGCAGTTCGCCTTGCGCAAGCGGATCCGCGCGCTGCCGGATTTGCCGGTCTGATCAATGCGGTGTTGCGGCGTCTCGCGCGCGAGGGCTCGGCGCGCCTCGCTGCCATCGATACGGCCGATCTAGATACGCCCGATTGGCTGATGACACGCTGGACGGCCGCCTATGGCGGGGTGACAGCGCGCACTATCGCCACCGCCAATCGCACCGAACCCGCGCTTGACCTCACGGTGAAAAGCGATCCCGAAGCTTGGGCAAAAAAGCTCGGTGGCCGTGTCCTTGCGACCCAATCGGTGCGCGTTAATGCTTCCGGCGCGGTGAGTACGCTGCCCGGTTTTGCCGAGGGCGCATGGTGGGTCCAGGATGCGGCAGCATCGCTGCCGGCACGGCTTCTCGGTGACGTCCATGGCCGCCGAGTTGCTGACCTCTGCGCCT
>JBASAH010000240.1:0-6986 GCA_049650505.1 Xanthobacteraceae bacterium | reverse complement strand
CGGCATGCGGCCGCGCCAGCCGGGCGATGACGAGCGCGCCCGCTGCGGCCCCGGCATAAAGCAAACGTCTGCGCGTGAACATTGGTCGTTTCTCCGGGTATCATTCAAATCGCCAGCCCGAGTCGCGAGCGCAAGCGGCATTGTAGCGTGATTCATTAATCAACGGCGCGTTCGAACAGGATTTGATACAGATGGGGCGAAAAATCACACAGAGTTGATCGAAGGACCGGAGGGGGACGTGGTTTCGCTAAACGCGCTTATCGTTTTGAGCACCACGGCGATGAAAACATCGTTCGAAGCGCTGGCGCCGGCGTTCGAACGCGAGGCTGGTTATCGGCTTGCCGTAACGTTTGGCCCGTCTTCGCAACTGGAGAAGCGCTTGGCGGAGGGCGAGGCGGCCGATGTTGCGATCGTCACGCATGCCGGCGCGCAAGATTTGATCGCGCGCGGCCAGGGGATTGCCGGCAGCCTTGCCGATCTCGCCCGCTCGTTCATCGGCGTCTGTGTCGGCAAAGGTGCGCCACGGACCGACCTCTCTTCGGTCGAAGCGTTCAAAAATGCAATGCTGAGCGCCAAATCCATAGCGCTAAGCAAGCCGGTCGGCGGCGGAGCCAGTGGCGCGCATATGGCGGCGGTATTCGACCGGCTCGACATCGGTGCCGCGATAGCGAACAAAGCGATCTACGGCGCCGGCGGCCCTAGCGGCCTCGTCGGACTGATCGTCGAACGCGGCGAAGCCGAGATCGGCATTCAGCAGATGGCCGAGCTGATGGCCGTGCCGGGCATCGATATTGTCGGACCGCTGCCTGACGGCGTGCAAAGCGCCACCCAATTCACCGCATTTGTGCCGAGTGCTGCGCGCGAGCTTGCGGCCGCTCGCGTCTTGATCGATTACCTCCGTAAGCCCGCCGCCAAAGCGGTGATCAAGGCCAAAGGCCTCGATCCGAATTGAGTATGTTTTTAGTTAGGTCCTTATCCCTACTCGTCATTGCCGGGCTTGACCCGGCAACCTATGCGGCACCTCAGCATGGATACGCGGGTCAAGCCCGCGTATGACGAGCAAAAGCAGCACCAAAATAAAGCCGGGCCCTTGCGGGCCAAATGGAAAAATAAGACCGGGCCCTTACGGGCTAAATAGGAAAATAAAACCGGGCCCTTGCGGGCCCGGTTCAGTTTAGTCCGCCGGCGTGGGGGCGCCGACGACACTTCCAGAGGGGAACAGCTGCTGCAGAGGCCGCTAAAACTCGAAAGGAATGCGGCAGCCGCTGCACGCACTACGCGTACTATGCAATCAACATCGCGCACGGACAATCGGGTGGGACACATGCCAGCCATGCGAAGGTGCGGCGCTAGATAACGGTTAGTTGATCGGTCGCCCGGCCGCGAAACATATCCGCCGTTTATCGCACTGTTTCGGCGCTAGAAATTCCAGCGCTGCGCATTGGCGACCAGAAAGTCGCGGAATGCTTGAACGCGTGCCACGGTCTTAAGTTCTTCCGGATAGACAAAATAGGCGTCGAGCGCGATGGCATCGCCTTCGCCGAACAGCTGCACCAGTCCGTCCTCGACCAGATAATCCGGCAGCATGGCAATGCCTAATCCGCGCTGACAGGCGCGCAATATGCCGAGGATATTGTTGATGACCAGATGCGGCGTGCGCGGTCCCTTGCCGTCGCGCGCCACTTCGATCAGCCAGCGCGCGCGCTGCAAATAGGGCGGCACATTGCCGCCGAGCACCAACAGCCGGTGGCTATCGAGCTCTTCCAAATTCCGCGGCGTGCCGAACTTCTTGAGATATTCCGGCGAAGCATAGACGTGGAAATGTACGGAAAACAGCTTGCGCTGGATGAGATCCGGTTGGGTCGGCTGACGCAGCCTGATCGCCACGTCGGCCTCGCGCATGGCGAGATCGAGCTCCTCATCCGTAGTGAGCAGCGTGATGTGCACTTCGGGATAGAGGTCGGCGAATTCGCCGAGCCGCGGGGTGAGCCAGTGCACGCCAATACCCGGCGTCGTGGTCACGCGCAGATCGCCGTTCGGCCGTTCCCGGCTGTCGGTGAGCTTGGCGCGCGCCGCTTCGAGCTTCATGAAAACGTCGTGCGCCGTGCGATAGAGAAGTTCGCCCTGTTCGGTGAGGATCAGGCCGCGCGCGTGGCGGTGAAACAGCGAAACCGACAATTCCTGTTCGAGGGCGCTGACCTGGCGTGATACCGCAGACTGTGACAGCCCGAGCTGTTCGCCGGCATGGGTGAAGCTGCCGGCTTCCGCGGCAGCATGAAATACTTTGAGCTTGTCCCAATCCATCTACATGCTTCCTGCGTGACCGCGCGCCAGAACGGCGGGTTACTCGGCCGCCATATCTGCAGCGATGCGCGGCTCGGCCTCGCCATGCGCCGCAAGAAATTTCTCGGCTTCGAGCGCTGCCATGCAGCCGAGTCCGGCTGCGGTAACCGCCTGGCGATAAACATCGTCGGTGACGTCGCCGGCGGCGAATAGACCCGGCACCGAAGTGGCGGTGGAATGCGGAGCGGTCTTGACGTAACCCGACGGCTTCATCTCGACCTGACCGACAACCAGTTCGGTCGCCGGGGAATGGCCGATGGCGATGAAAATGCCGTCGACCGGACGCTCGGTGATGTCGCCGGTTTTGATGTCGCGGAGCACCGCGCTTGTTACTTTGAGCGGATTGTCATTGCCACGGACGTCGGCAAGCACGGTATTCCACAGCACCGAAATCTTCGGATTTTGATAGAGCCGCTCTTGCAGAATGCGCTCGGCGCGCAGCGAGTCGCGGCGATGCACCAGCGTCACCTTGGAGGCAAAATTGGTGAGAAACAGCGCCTCTTCGACCGCGGTGTTGCCGCCGCCGATCACCAAGACGTCCTTGCCGCGATAGAAAAAGCCATCGCAGGTGGCGCAGGCGGAGACGCCATGGCCGCGGAATTTCTGCTCCGACGGCAGATCGAGCCAGCGCGCCTGGGCGCCGGTCGCGAGAATAAGGGTATCGGCGAAGTAAACGTCGCCGGAATCGCATGCGAGCCGAAACGGACGCCGCGCCAAGTCGATCTTGTTGACGTGATCGGCAACGAGCTTGGTGCCGACATGGGCCGCCTGCTTCTGCATCTGCTCCATCAGCCAGGGCCCCTGAATCACGTCGGCATAGCCCGGATAATTCTCCACGTCGGTCGTGATCGTGAGCTGTCCGCCAGGTGCGATGCCTTGGATCAGGATGGGGTCGAGCATGGCGCGCGCGGCGTAGATCGCCGCAGTATAGCCGGCCGGGCCGGATCCGATGATCACGAGCTTGGCGTTGGTAACCTTGCTGTTGAGAGCAGTGGGCACCAGCTTAATCCTGATCATTGCGGCAGATGACCCCGATCGATCTGCCTGATGCCGCGCGCGAAACGGGCGTGGTGGGCCTCGGCTGCCAAGAGGCCGACAAAAACCCCAATCGGCAGTCAGACCGGTTCCTTATCTAAGGATTCTGGGGAGCTATGCAAGCTACGCAACCCCCGCCGCCCACAGGCGCTCGCATCGCCATTCCCGCTTGCGATGAGGCGGCCCGGCGACTCGCTGCAGGGCAAAAAAGTATGGCCGGGGGCGAGCCCGGCCTTCTCACATAGGCCCAAGGAATTGGTCGGGCGCGCCTACTTCCACTCGACCTTCATCACCTCATAGGCCTTGGCGCCCCCCGGCGTGACGACCTCGACCTGTGCGCCTTTCTTCTTGCCGACGAGAGCGCGGGCGAGGGGGGAGGTGATGGAAATCTTGCCTTTTTTGGCGTCCGCTTCGGGCTCGCCGACGATCTGCCACACCGCTTTTTTGTCGGTGTCTTCGTCGATTAAGGTCACGGTCGCGCCAAAGGTAATGGTGTCACCAGAAAGTTTGGAGACATCAATAACTTCGGCGCGCGCAAGCTTGTCCTCGAGCTCCGCGATGCGACCCTCGTTGAGCGACTGGGATTCCTTGGCCGCGTGATATTCGGCGTTTTCCGAAAGGTCACCGTGAGTGCGCGCGTCGGTGATCTGCTGGATGATCCGAGGCCGCTCCACTTGTTGGCAGTGCTTGAGCTCGGACTCCAAAGCCGAGTAGCCCTCTGCCGTCATCGGAATCTTTTCCATCAGTCTCAAACCTCCTCCGCAGAGTCAAAATCCGGTCGCGGGCCGAAGCATTGCCCGGCCGCGCGACGTGGAAATGGCTCTACACGTTCCGTCGCTGTGGCCGCTCCGACGCTCGATCAGATTCGGCCCCGAAATAGGTCTGCAGCGCACATACCTCGAGGTCGCCCCCGAGATAGGCCCTAATGCCCTGCGCTGCCGCGACGGCCCCTGAAAGAGTGGTGTAGTACGGCACTTTATGCAAGAGGGCTGCGCGGCGGAGCGAGCGGCTATCCGCAAGCGCGGTCGCCCCCTCGGTGGTGTTGAAAACCAGCTGAACTTCGCCGTTTTTGATGGCGTCAACGATATGCGGCCGGCCTTCGGCCACCTTGTTAATCTTGACGGCGAGGACCCCGTGGTCGGCGAGGTAGCGCTGGGTTCCCGAGGTCGCCATCACGCGAAAACCCAAGGTGGCCAGGAGCAGCGTCGCCTCGAGGATGCGCGGCTTATCGGCGTCCTTGACGGAGACGAAAACCGTTCCTGATTTTGGCAGCCGCGCGCCGCCGCCGAGCTGGCTCTTGGCGAAGGCGACATTGTAGTCGCGATCGATTCCCATCACCTCGCCGGTCGATTTCATTTCCGGGCCGAGTACGGTGTCGACCTTGTCGCCGAATCGAGCGAAGGGAAACACCGCTTCTTTGACGCCGACATGGCGGGCGCGGCCGGGTTCGAAATGCTGCGGTTCGAGATGAAAGCTCTTAAGCGATTCGCCGGCCATGATGCGCGCGGCGATCTTGGCGGCCGGAATGCCGGTCACTTTGGCGACGAATGGCACGGTGCGCGAAGCGCGCGGATTGACCTCGAGCACGTAAATGTCGCCGTCCTTGATGGCGTATTGCGCGTTCATCAGGCCGCCGACCTTGAGCGCCAACGCCAGCGCGCGGGTTTGGCGATCAAGTTCCGCGATCGCTCCGGCCGACAAATTGTGCGGCGGCAGCGAACAGGCGGAGTCGCCGGAATGAATCCCGGCCTCCTCGATATGCTCCATGATGCCGGCGATGTAAGTGTCCTTGCCGTCGGCGAGGCAATCGACGTCGACCTCCACCGCATCGGTGAGGTAGCTGTCGATAAGCAGCGGCCGCTTGTCGGACACCGCGATTTCGGAAGGTCGGTCGAGATCGGCGGCGAGCCGCGCCACATAACGGTCGAGCTGGGGGGAGTCGTGAACGATCTCCATGGCGCGGCCGCCAAGCACGTAGGACGGACGGATCACGATCGGATAGCCGATCGATTCGGCGATGGCGCGGGCCAGCTCCGGACTGGTGGCGATGCCGCTGCGCGGCTGGCGCAGCTTGAGCCGGTCAAGGAGCCGTTTGAACCGGTCGCGGTCTTCGGCGAGATCGATAGCGTCGGGGGAGGTGCCGAGGATCGGCACCTGCGCTTCTTCCAGCGCTTGCGCGAGCTTGAGCGGCGTCTGGCCGCCGAATTGCACGATGACGCCGTGCAGGATTCCTTTGCCGCGCTCGGTGTCGATGATTTCGATGACATCCTCGGCGGTGAGCGGCTCGAAATATAACCGGTCGGACGTGTCGTAATCGGTCGAGACCGTCTCGGGATTGCAGTTGATCATAATGGTTTCGTAGCCCGCTTCCTTGAGCGCGAAGCAGGCGTGGCAGCAGCAGTAATCGAACTCGATGCCTTGCCCGATCCGGTTCGGGCCGCCGCCGAGGATGATGACTTTTTTCTTCTCCGAGGGCGCGGCCTCGTCGATGGCGCGGCCGGCGAACGGCGTCTCGTAAGTCGAATACATATAAGCCGTCGGCGAAGCGAACTCCGCCGCGCAGGTGTCGATGCGCTTGAACACCGGACGCACACCGAGCGCGCGCCGGCGCGCCGCAACCTCGTCCGCGCTTGCGCCGGTAAGCCGGCCGAGCCGCGCGTCGGAAAATCCCATCGCTTTGAGACGGCGCAGTCCGGCCGCGCTTCCCGGCAAGCCTTTGTCGCGGATTTGCGCTTCCATATCGACGATGCCGCGGATCTGGCCGAGAAACCACGCATCGATCCGGCACGCGGTGTGAATTTCGGCGTCGCTTATGCCGAGCCGCATCGCCTGCGCGACTTTAAGGATACCGTCGGGCGACGGCGTGCCCAGCGCGGCGCGGATCGCGTTCTTGTCGTCGCCCTGGCCGAGGCCGGCAATCGCGATCTCGTCGAGGCCGGTCAAGCCGGTTTCCAAGGAGCGCAGCGCCTTCTGCAGGCTTTCGGCAAAGGTGCGGCCGATCGCCATCGCCTCGCCGACCGATTTCATCGAGGTGGTGAGCACCGGCTCGGCGCCGGGAAATTTCTCGAAGGCAAAGCGCGGTATTTTGGTTACGACATAATCGATGGTCGGCTCGAACGATGCCGGAGTGGCGCCACCGGTAATGTCATTGGCGATCTCGTCGAGGGTGTAGCCGACCGCAAGCTTGGCGGCGACTTTGGCGATGGGAAAGCCGGTCGCCTTGGAAGCCAGCGCTGACGAGCGCGATACGCGCGGGTTCATCTCGATGACGACCAGCCGACCGTCGGCCGGATTGACCGCGAATTGTACGTTCGACCCGCCGGTCTCGACGCCGATTTCGCGCAGCACCGCGATCGAGGCGTCGCGCATCAACTGATATTCCTTGTCGGTAAGCGTCAGAGCCGGCGCGATGGTGATCGAATCGCCGGTATGAACGCCCATCGGATCGAGGTTCTCGATCGAGCAGACGATGATGCAGTTGTCGTTCTTATCGCGCACCCCCTCCATCTCGAACACTTTCCAGCCGAGCACGGATTCTTCGATCAGCACTTCGCTGGTCGGCGAGGCGTCGAGCCCGCGCTCGACGATCTCGATGAACTCCTCTTTGT
>JBASAH010000239.1:0-3335 GCA_049650505.1 Xanthobacteraceae bacterium | reverse complement strand
CATCGACCTCGATGCGCGGCAAAGCGGATTTCAATGCGCGCTCGGAGCGTAGCGGCGCGAACAGCCGTTCCTCCAGCATCGTCCACATCCACTTCACCTGCTGCTCGCCGCGCCGCGTCTTAAGTTCGCCAGATGCCGTCAGCCGCTGGCGATGATCAAGGATATGCGACCACAGCGCTGGGATACCTTCGCCGATCAGCGCCGAACAGGTAACGACCGGCGGCGACCAGTTCCGCGAGCGCGGCGAGAGGATGTGCAGCGCCGCGCTAAATTGTGCCGCAGCAAGCCTGGCGCGCGCGATGTTATCGCCATCGGCCTTATTGACGCCGATCATATCGGCAAGCTCGACGACGCCCTTTTTAAGCGCCTGCAGTTCGTCGCCGGCGCCGGGCAAAGCCAGCACCAGGAAGAAATCGGTCATATCGGCGACCGCGATCTCGGACTGGCCGACGCCGACGGTTTCGACCAGAACCACGCCATAACCGGCGGCCTCGCAGAGCAGCATGGTTTCGCGGGTCTTGGCTGCGACCCCGCCGAGCGTTCCGGAAGTAGGCGAGGGGCGTATAAAGGCGTTCGGATCATTGGCGAGCCGCGCCATGCGCGTCTTATCCGCCAGGATCGATCCGCCAGTGCGCCGCGACGAGGGGTCAACCGCGAGCACCGCGACTTTGCGCTCTTGTTCGGTCAGCATACTGCCGAGTGCGTCGATCAATGTCGATTTACCGACGCCGGGCGCGCCGGTAATGCCAACACGAACGGCCGCACCGGTATCCTTCACGAGCGCTTGCATCAGAGCCGCGGCCGTCTGGCGATGGTCCACCCGTTTGCTTTCGATCAAAGTGATAGCGCGCGACAGCACAGTGCGATCGCCGGCGCGCACTCCGCGCGCAAGCCGCTCGATATCGGAACTGGAAGCAGAAGGCGCCATGAGCCGATCCGGGCGAGTCCGCGGCGTTTAAGGCAAGATCGCGATAGCGCGAGCGGGAAAGCCGAGCCCGTTTTTCACTTTCGGCCAAGTCACGACGATAAGCGCGCCGGTCGGCGGCACCTTGTCGAAATTGGCCATGACTTCGATCTGAAAGTGGCCGTGCTGGAGGAGGTAGGTCTCCGAATCCATCTTGTCGGTGACGTCGGTGTCCATCGATTCGTGACCAGTCGCGGTGACGCCGCGCTGCTCATAGAGATATTTAATTGTCTCGAACGCCCAGGCGGGAAACGGCGCGCGCTTGAAGCGCTCGGGATTGGAATCCCAGTCCTTATACATATCGGTGCGCAATGCGGCGAATGCGCCGGCCGGCACGCGACCGTGTTCGCGCTCCCAGTTTTTCAAATCGGCGACGGAAAAAGCGTGGTTGGGATCTTTTGCGAGATACGGGGTGTCATCGAGCACGACCAGGCGCAGGATCATTTGCTTGAGCGGCATTTGATCCATGGTGATGCCGTTTTCGGCGAAATGGGCCGGCGGATCGACATGCGTGCCATACTGGCCGACCATTTCGTAGTAGGTGGTGCGGAATCCGTCCTTCGCGATGGTGTAGGGCTCGTGCGTCTTCGGGTCGGCGGCGGGTGAGAATTTGGCCTGGCCGAAGCCGGACCAAACCGGCGTGTCAGGCCCGAATGCGTGCGTAAGATCAACGAATTTTTTGGTGGCGATCACACGATAAGCGCGCTCAAGGTCGGACGCGGCCTGGACCGGTGCCGTCGCAATTGCGATGCAAGCGGCCGCCAACATCAGCACCGCGATCCGCACACGCACAAGAGCCATTGCACTTCTCCGCTTTCTGCGTCGATCGCGTTCAGAGGCTTGCCAAGCGTTTGCGTGATCTGCCGCGGACGCGCGAGCGCATCAAGGTTGCAATTGGAATTTAGGCACCGTCCGGCAGGGGAATGAACTCCGCGCTGTCACCGGGGACGACAGCGAAGCGGCCGGTTTTCCAATCGGCCTTGGCGGCCTCGATGCGGTCTTGGCGCGAGGACACGAAATTCCACCAAATATGACGGGGTCCATCCATGGCGGCGCCGCCGACCAGGACGAAATGAGCATCTTCCAGCGCCTTTACTTCGGTGCGGTCGCCCGGTTTGAGCACCAAAAGTTGTTGCGAGGGATGGCGATAGCCGCCGATTTCGATCTCGCCTGAAATCACGTAGAGTGAGCGCTCCTCATACTCAGTCCCGAGCGGCAGGACAGTGCCGGCCGCGAGCCGCACCTCGGCAAAGATCGTCTCCCACAACGTGGCGACCGGGGAGCGCAAGCCATGCATCGCGCCGGCGATGACCCGCAGTGTCAAACCATCCTCGCGCATTTGTGGGATATCGGCGGATGGCGTGTGCGCGAAAGCCGGGGCGGTTTCTTCATCCTTGACTGGCAGCGCGACCCACAATTGCAAGCCGTGCAGCGGCTCGCCACCGTCACGGTGGTCGGGGGCCGTGCGCTCGGAATGAACGATGCCGCGGCCGGCTGTCATCCAATTGACGGCGCCGGGCCGGATCGGCATGGCGCTGCCGAGGCTGTCGCGATGCACGATTTCGCCGTCGAACAAATATGTCACCGTCGCAAGGCCGATATGCGGATGCGGCCGCACGTCGATGCCGTCGCCAACGCGAAAGACCGCCGGGCCGAAATGATCGAAGAAAATAAACGGACCGACCATGCGCGAGCGCGCCGATGGCAAAGCGCGGCGGACCTGCAGACCCCCGAGATCGACCGAACGCGGCACGATGATTTGCGCTATCGCATCGCTCGATCGGGCGTCGCCGAAGACCGGGTCCTTAGCCGGAAAGAAACTCATATTTTCAACTTTTCAACTCTGCAGATCCGCCGATTAGCCCGCTAGGCTACACCAAAGCCTGGCGGTCGTCTGCCGGCCGTCTTGGCTTGCTTCGGCTCGCATCCTTTGACGACGAGATCGGCGATGAAGCGCGGCTGGGCAAATGCAGCGACGTGAACCTCGGGCGTCCAATACTTGGTCTTGAAACTGCCGGCCGTGCGATAGCGCTGCGCGATCGTCTCCACCGCATGCCGCCGCAATTGCGTGTCGTCACTGGCGATTCCCATGGCCATGTGGCCGCCGACATAGACCGGGATGGCAGCGACATAGCAGTTCGCATCCGCAAATAACCGCCGGAACTTGCGCATGGTCGAGGCAAGCTCGTTGTTCTGGAAAAACGGGACACCGTTTTGCGTCACCAGGACACCGCCTGGCTTCATGCAACGTTTACAGCCGGCGTAGAATTTTTTGCCGAACAAAATCTTTCCCGGGCCGATTGGGTCGGTGGAGTCTACGATAATGGCGTCAAACCGTCGGTTGGTCCTGGCGACATATTTGGCGCCGTCG
>JBASAH010000238.1:0-1522 GCA_049650505.1 Xanthobacteraceae bacterium | reverse complement strand
GGCCAATTGTGGAATGGATGAAGCGCCAGCCGACAAACCTTAATTTTCGGATGATCCGCTCATGAGCAACCCAAGGCCTGAGCAAAAGCTTGCCGCTCTGGGCCTGACGTTGCCGGCGGTCCCAGCTCCCCTCGCCAACTACGTTCCGTATCGCTGGGCGGGCAATCTTCTGTTTCTCTCCGGCCAGGGACCGAAGAAGCCCGATGGAACGTTTGAAATCGGACGATTGGGCAAGAACGCTACGGTCGACGATGGCTACCGGGCGGCTCGCCTCACCGGCCTGCAATTGTTGGCGGTCGCAAAATCGGCGATTGGCGAACTCACCCCCATCGAGGCGGTGGCTCGGCATGGTCAACGCCGAGCCCGACTTCGGCGATCACCCCAAAGTCATCAACGGCTGCTCCGATCTCTTCGTCGAAACGCTTGGCGATGCGGGCCGCCACGCCCGCTCGGCCGTCGGGATGGGCTCGCTACCCAACGGCATCATGGTCGAGATCGAAGCCATTTTGCTGATCCGATCGTGAGGCACGGCGCAAATCAAGGCTGCATCATCGCAACAGCGATATCGCGATAGATGAGGGCGGCGCGGGCGAGGTCGTCCTTCGGGACGTATTCGTCGGGCTGGTGAGCGACGTCGAGCGAGCCAGGGCCAAGCACGATGCCCACGGCGCCAACGTCGTGAAAATGAACGAGGTCGCACCCGCCCGTTAGACCGCCCGGCTGCGGAAACGTCACACCATGCGTGCGCGAGATGGCGACCGCTTTGCGCACGAGCGGGTCGTCGAGTGCGGTCTCTGTCGACCCGGCCTTCGTGCGGATCGTCGCGATCTCCGCGTCCACGCCGTGATCGCGCTTCGCACGCGTCAGCAAAGCCTGCAGATCGTCCAGCGCAGCGTCGAGCGTCTCGCCTGGCAGCAGCTGTCGGTCGAGCACCATCTCGCAATCATCCGGCACGACATTGTCGGCGATTCCTCCCGCGATGCGCGTGACCGTCAGGCTGGCGTGACCGACCAGAGGATGGCTTTGGGCCCTCAATTCGCGATCGCGCGCGTCGAACAGAGACGTCAGATGGCTGGCAGCGAGGATCGCATTCACGCCAAGCTCCGGGCGGCCGGAATGCGCGGCCTTGCCTTTGGCGCGAATCAGCGGGCGCAGACAGCCTCTATGAGCTGCGTACACCGCATTGTTCGTCGGCTCGCCGATAACGATCAAGTCGGGCTTTGGCTGCTGCTTGGCGAGAGCCCGTGAGCCGCCGCCGTTGATCTCCTCGTCGGCGACGAACATCAGAACCAGCGTCCCGCGCCATAGGTCCCGCTGCGACGCAAGGAGACGGCCGGCCTCGACCATCGCCACAATCGGTCCCTTCGCGTCACAAGCGCCTCGGCCGAACAGCTTGCCGTCCCGCTCTGTCAGACGGAACGGATCGCCGGTCCAGCCGCCGCCGACCGGAACCGTGTCCATGTGCGAGTTGAAGGCGAAACAGGGTCCCTCGCCATTGTCGATCCGCCCGACGACATTGGCG
>JBASAH010000237.1:0-5561 GCA_049650505.1 Xanthobacteraceae bacterium | reverse complement strand
GCGCGCGCCGAGCCTGACGGCTATACGCTTCTCCTCACCAGCAGCGCCTTTGTCGTCAATCCGGCGCTGTACAAAAATGTCCCCTACGATCCGACCAAGGACTTTGCGCCGATCGCAACGCTGCCAGTTGCGCCGAACATCCTGGCGACCAACGCGAAGGGCAGCATCAATTCCCTGTCCGAAGTGGTCGCCCGCGCCAAGGCCGATCCGCAGAAGCTCAATTATGCAAGCCCCGGCAACGGCACCACGCCGCAATTGGCGATGGAGCTGTTCAAGCTGAAAGCCGGCGTTCAGATCACCAATGTCCCCTACAATGGCGGCGGGCCGGCGACGCAGGCGCTGCTCACCGGGACGGTCGATCTATTGTTGACGGCTTTGCCCGGCGCGCAGGCGCAAGTCCAGGCCGGCGTGATGCGCGGTCTCGCCGTCACCACCAAAACACGCTGGGTCAATTTGCCGGAAGTGCCGACCTTCATCGAGCAGGGTTTTCCAGACGTCGTACTCGACACCGAACATTTCCTGCTCGCGCCGGCAGGCGCGCCGGCGCCGTTCCTCGAACGCTACACCAAAGCGACGCTGGCCGTGCTCGCGCAAGACGAGGTGAAAACCCGCGTCCAGCAGCTCGGTTATGCGCCGGTTGCCGGCGGTCCCGACGCGGTGAAGGAGCGCATCGCCAAAAACGTGCCCTTCTTCAAGCAGCTGATCGCGGACGCAAAGATTCCGCAGATCGAATGATGACACGAGCCGACGAGGTGATCGAGTGAGACGCCGCGATGACATCGTTACAAAGTCCGGGCCTGCAAAGGTCCCGGATCAGCGGTGCACCACTCCGCTGACGCTCCGCAGTGCATGGCATCCGGGAAAGGTGGCATGAGACGGCGGGATTTCATCACGCTTATCGGCGGCGCCGCTGCGGCACGGCCGCTCGCGGTGCGCGCACAAGCGCCAGCAATGCCGGTGGTGGGGTTTCTCGGCTCTGGCTCGCCCGAGGTTTACGCAACGCGTCTAAGGGTATTTCACGAGGGGCTGAAAGAGGCCGGCTATGTTGAGGGCCAGAACGTTGCGATTGAATATCGTTGGACGGGAGGACAAAACGATCTCCTGCCGAAGCTGGCCGCGGAATTGGTTCGGATTCGCGTGGCTGTGATTGTTGCGGGCAGCGGTACGCTTGGAGCATTGGCAGCCAAGGCCGCAACTGCAACAATTCCGATTGTCTTCGGCGTAGCGGTCGATCCGGTCGAGGCTGGACTCGTGGCGAGTCTGAACCGGCCCGGCGGAAATCTGACCGGCGTGACCAATTTGAACGTCGAGATCGGGCCAAAACGGCTGGAGCTCCTGCACACGTTGCTGCCCACGGCAACCGCCTTCGGCGTGCTGGTCGATCCGACCAGCCCAGTTCTCGCCAACGACTTCAAGCGCAGCGTAGAGACTGCGGCCCGTGCCCTCGGGCTGCAGCTCCATATGCTCAATGCGAGCACCGACCGCGATTTCGATTCGGTGTTCGCCGCATTTGCGCAACTACACGCAAGCGCGCTCATCATCGGTCCAAGTCCGCTGTTTGCCGCTCACAGCGAACGGCTCGGCGTGCTGGCGGCCCGCTACAAGGTGCCGGCGATCGGCTCATGGCCGGAATTTGCTACAGGCGGCGGGCTGTTGAGCTATGGCAGCGACGAAACCGAATATTACCGGCTGGTCGGCATCTATGCCGGAAGGATTCTCAAGGGTGAGAACCCGGCCGAATTGCCGGTTCAGGAATCGGCGAAGGTCAAGCTGATTATCAATCTCAAGATGGCCAAAACGCTTGGCATCGAGGTGCCGCTCTCGCTGCTCGGCCGCGCCGACGAAGTGATTGAATAAAAGCGGGAGATCGTCATACGCGGGCGTCACCCTGCTCTATTTTTTTGTTATTTGAGCATGATCTTTTCCGGAAACCGGTTCCCACTTTTCGGAATCATGCTCTATTCGCCGTGCCATTGCGGCGGGCGCTTGTTGAGGAATGCGTCCAGGCCTTCGCGAAAATCGCGGCTCATATAGCACATCAGAATCAGGTCCTCGCCTTCCTCGCGCGTCAGGCGCCGCTGCAGCCGGACCAGGGCCTGTTTGGTGGCATTGAGCGTAAGCGGCGCATGGCCGGCGATCAGCGTCGCAAGCTCGCCGGCGCGCTGAGCCAGCGCCGCTGTGTCCTCGACCACTTCATTGAGCAAGCCGAGGCTTGCCGCTTCCTCGGCGCCGACCAGCCGCGCGGTGAAGATCAAGTCCTTCACCCGCGCCGGTCCGACCAGAGCGGTGAGCCGGCTGATGCTCGACATCGACAGACAATTGCCGAGCGTGCGCGCGATCGGAAAGCCGATTTTGGTCGTCTTGGTGCCGATGCGTAGATCGCAGCAGGCGGCAATGCCAGCGCCGCCGCCGGTGCAGGCGCCGGTAATGGCGGCGATCGTCGGCACGCGGCACTGTTCGAGCTGCGTGAGCACGCGGTCGATGCGCGATTCATATTCAAGCGCGTGCGCCGGCGTGGTGAAGGCGCGGAATTGATTGATATCGGTGCCCGACGCGAAGGCCTTGTCGCCGGCGCCCTGCAATACCAGCACCATGATCGAACGATCGCGATTGGCCTCGTCGCAGATTTCCGCAAGCCGCTCATACATCGCAAACGTAAACGCATTGCGCGCCTGCGGACGATTGAACGTGACGCGGGCGATGCCGTCGCGCAGCTCGTAGAGAATGTCTTGGGAGGTTTGCGTCTGTGTTTCCATTGTTCTTCAAGCCGCCAAGTTTCGGTCAGGTTATCCGCGGCGCGTCATTGCTGGGCTTGACCCGGCAATCCATGCGGCACCTCAGCATGGATACGCGAGTCATAGGCGAGCCAACGGGTCCGGCCCGAAGTGGCCGGCCCGATGACAAGCTCCGCGACGCCGTTCTTCGAACGGCTATGCCCGCGTATGACGACTGGGGAGCGCATGTTTCACAGCACCTTTCCGGGATTTAAAATTCCCTTCGGGTCGAGCATGCGCTTGAGGCTGCGCATCAGGTCGAGCGCGACCGGATCTTTCACCGATGGCAACAGGTCGCGTTTCATCACGCCCACGCCATGCTCGGCGGAAATCGAGCCGCCGTATTTCTTCACCACCGCGAATACCGCGGCATTGACCTCGTCCCAGCGCTTGAGAAATTCGCCCTTATCGGCGCCGACCGGCTGATTGACGTTGTAGTGAATGTTGCCGTCGCCGAGGTGGCCGAACGGCAGCGGCCGTGCGCCGGGAATGAGCGCGGTCACCGCGGCGTCGGCTTCGCTGATGAAAGCCGGTACGGCGGCGACCGGCACGGAAATGTCGTGCTTGATCGAGCCGCCGGCATAACGCTGCACTTCGCCGAACGTTTCGCGCACCCGCCAGAACGCCTTGCCCTGTTCGATGCTCTCGGCGATCGTCGCGTCAAGAACGAGGCCGCGTTCCATGCCCTCGGCCAATACCGCTTCGAGGAGCGCGCGCAGGCCGTCGCGCTGCTGCGACGAAAGCTCCATCAGCACGTACCAGGCATGCGGCGACGCGAGCGGATCGCGGCAGCCTTGCGCGTGACGCAGCACCAGTTCGATACCGGCCCGCGTCATGATCTCGAAGCTAGTGACGTCGCCGCCGGTGCGGTCCTGGGCGATGCCAAGAAGTTCGAGCGCGGCTTGCGCTGAAGCGACGCCGGCAAACGCGGTTTCGACCGAACGCGGTCGCGGCACCAGCCGCAACACTGCGGCGGTGATCACCCCGAGCGTGCCTTCGGCGCCGATGAACAGGTTTTTCAGATCGTAGCCGGTATTGTCTTTCTTCAGCTTGTTGAGATCATTGAGCACGCGGCCGTCCGCCAGCACCACTTCGACGCCGAGCGCGTGCGCGCGCGCGATACCATGCGCAATCGCCGCGGTGCCGCCGGCATTGGTGGAGAGGTTGCCGCCGATGGTGCAGGTGCCTTCGGAGGGAAGGAGCTGCGGATAGAGCCGATCAGCGGTGGCGGCTGCTTCGCGCGCCCGCTGCAAGGTGACGCCGGCTTCGCAGGTGATGGTGTTGGAGGTTGGGTCGACTTCGCGGATGCAATCGAGCCGGTTGAGCGACAGCACGATCTCGTTGTGATGCGGAATCTGGCCGCCGACGAGCCCGGTATTGCCGCCTTGCGGCACGATCGGGGTCGCGGTCTCGTTGGCAAGCTGCAAGATCGCCGCGACCTCGGCGACCGATCCCGGCCGCAGCACCATCGGCGAATGGCCGCGGAACAGGTCGCGCATTTCGACGAGATAAGGCGTCTGCGCCTGCGGATCGGTGATGGCGTATTTGTCGCCGACGATCGCGGCAAAGCGCGCGAGCAGCTTCTGATCGAGTTTCTTGTCCGAACTCACTGGCGGCTTATCGAGCATCGGGCGTTTCCGGCGGAGCGTATTCTATACAGGATAAATGACAGCCGGCCGGAGCCGGCGCAAGCGCGGCCTTCGCTCTTCAATGCGCCTTGAGAAAGGACATGTAAGCCGCATCGGCGCGCTCCAGCGCCTCCTTGCTGCTGCCGCTCATCACCACGTCGAGAACGAACTCGTTACCGTCTTTGTCGGAATCGATGCCGAACGCGCCGATCTCATAGGCCTGCTGCGCCTTGTCCGGATTATCGAAGGTAAAGCGAATGAACGGCGGCTTGCCGTTGCTGCGATCGACGGCGGGGAGCTCGGAGATTTTCGCCTTGGCATTCGCCGCCACCCAGCGCGCGTTGCTGACGCGCGCGAAATCGGCAAGCGTTTGCTGCTTATCGCGGTGATAAAACACCTCCACATAGATCAGCGGGTCGGCGGTGGCGAAGCTCGTTCCGTTCGACACCATGACCTGGATTTTGTTTTGCCGGCTGGCTTGCTTGTCGATCGCCCAACCGTCCGGCGGGGTCAGCGCAAGCTGATAGGACGCGCAAAGCTGCTGGCCGCACGGGTTCAGAAATTTTTGCACTTCCGCGCGGGCGGAGCTGGCGCAAAACAGCAGCACAGCGCCAACCTGCAGCGGGATAAACGCGCGGCAGCCAAACCAATTTGTGTTCCCTCCCCCCTTGTGGGGGAGGGTAGGGAGGGGGGTGGCTCGAAAACGATTAGGCGAAGACGCTCGCGATCTTACCTTTCCACTCCCACCCCTAACCCCCCCCACAAGGGGGAGGGGAATGTCGAATGGCCCCGCATCATCCAATCGCCAGCTGCGACGTGAAGAGGTGGAAATAAAATGTGAGGCAAGGAACTCTCCGCTCAATTTCACCGCGCCGCGCGGCGCAGCCGATCGTTGATCGCTTCGCCGAGCCCATCGGCCGGGATCGGCATCACCGCGATCGCTGTGGCGCCGAGCGCGTCGAGCGCGCGCAGATGTGAAAACAGACTAGCTGCCGCGTCGATCGGATCACCGCGCGCGGAAAGATTCAGGATTTTCATCGCACCCGCCGCGCCTTCGGCGAGCGCCGGCCCGAATGCCAGCAAGGCTTCGCCGGGCGCGACCGTCTTCGCGTCGAGCCGCAACGGCGTGCGCGGCGCATAGTGCGACTCCAGCATGCCC
>JBASAH010000236.1:0-8064 GCA_049650505.1 Xanthobacteraceae bacterium | reverse complement strand
GGGCTGGTGCGTTTGGCGGTGGCGGCGCGCTCTGGGGCGGCTGGTTCGGCCTTCGCTTCGCCCGGACCAGCGATGCGGCGCTTGACCTTTTCGACTACCACCGCCTTGCTGCGGCCATGGCTGAAGCTTTGGCGAACCACGCCTTGCTCCACGCCGCCGCGCTTTAGCGTCAGCGTCTTAGTGGGGGTCACGCTCAGCTTTTCGCCGCTATTTTTCGTCGTCTCGGTCATTCCTGTCCAGTTCCGTACGCAGCCTCTGACGCATTACGCTTGCCGGTCAACTTAACGGGTTCCTGGGCGCCCTGGCCGAGTTCGCCGCTGCGAAACCCTTCCAAGCGCCGTAAACGCGCCATAAACGTGTCACTCGCCCGGCCGGCGAGCAGGGCTGCATGTACCACATTTGGGCGTCCCAGTGCCAAATCCAATTGGGTCGCGCTCAATATTCGGGTGACGGTCACCGATCCAGCTAGCCCGCTTTGCCGCAGAGCGGCGTCGAGCTTCTTAACGCCGTCGGGGGCCGCTTCCGCCGCATGGAGAAGCGCGACAATGCGACCACGCGCTAGTGCGTTCTCTATTTTCGTAAAGCCAAGGACCACCAAACCGGCTTTCCGGGCTATCGCCAAGCCATCAAGTACGGCGGTTTCGAGCAAACTCTCCGTTCGGCCGGCAAGATCGGTGGAAACCCGCACCTCCCGCCGGAAGGCGCGCGCAAAGGCGCTGGCTTTGATTGCTTGGTCCAACACTTTTCGCGTTGCTGTCACCCACACGCCGCGGCCCGGCAAATTGCGCTTGAGGTCGGGGACGGCTTCGCCATGGGGGGCAATCACGAAGCGGATCATTTTCTCGACCGGCCGCGTCGCCCGCGTGGCGATGCAAAACCGCTCTACTGCGCGCGATTGCGGTCCATGATCGAGCTCGATGCCGTTCTCCTGTCCCAGCATGAGGGAAATTCCACTGCCTTCTTTTAGGGCTGCGCAGCGGGTTCAGGCGCCTCTTCAACCGCGGCGGGCGCGGCAAGATCGGCCTCGTTGATCCAGCCGACTTTGACCCGGGCGCGCATGATGAGGGCCTCCGCCTCCTCTCGGCTCAAGTCCATACCGTCGAGAATGCCGGCTTGGCGGACCGCCTCGCCGTCTTTGCGTTCGGTCCAGCCCGCGAGATCGTCGGTCGCGCAACCGGCGAGATCTTCAACGGTCTTGATGCCATTCTCGCCGAACCGCACCAGCATAGCCGTCGTGACCCCTTCAACCTCCATGAGCGCGTCTTCGACGCCAAGCTCACGGCGCTTGGCGTCAAGCTCGGCCTCGATGCGGTCGAGGTATTCACGCGCGCGATTTTGCAATTCGGCTGCGGTGTCCTCATCGAAGCCTTCGATGCTGGCGATTTCTTTGGTGTCGACCATCGCCAGCTCTTCAACTGAGGTAAAGCCTTCCGAAGCGAGCAGTTGACCGATCACCTCGTCGACATTGAGCGTGTCGATGAACATGCGCGTGCGATTCTCGAATTCGGCTTGGCGGCGTTCGGATTCCTCCTGCTCGGTGAGAATATCGATGTCCCAGCCAGTGAGTTGCGACGCGAGACGCACGTTCTGCCCGCGCCGTCCGATCGCAAGCGACAGCTGCTGATCGGGGACGACTACCTCGATCCGCTCGCGCTCTTCGTCCAACACCACTTTGGCGACTTCGGCGGGCGCCAGCGCATTGACTACGAAAGTGGCAATGTCGTGGGACCAGGGAATGATGTCGATCTTTTCGCCCTGCAACTCATTGACGACGGCCTGCACGCGCGAGCCGCGCATGCCGACGCAGGCGCCGACCGGATCAACCGAAGTATCGCGAGACACGACGGCTATTTTCGCACGCGAACCGGGATCGCGCGCCACGGCCTTGACCTCGACGATGCCGTCGTAGATTTCGGGCACCTCCTGGGCGAACAGCTTGGCCATGAATTGCGGGTGAGTGCGCGACAGGAAAATCTGCGGACCGCGTGGCTCGCGCCGGACGTCGTAGATATAGGCGCGGATGCGATCGCCGTTGCGAAACACTTCGCGCGGCAGCATTTCATCGCGGCGCACGATGGCTTCACCGCGGCCGAGATCGACCACGACGTTACCGTACTCGACGCGCTTGACGATGCCGTTGACGATGTCACCGATGCGATCCTTGTATTCGTCGTATTGCCGATCGCGTTCGGCTTCGCGGACTTTCTGCACGATCACTTGCTTTGCCGATTGCGCGGCAATCCGCCCATATTCGAGCGGCGGCAGCGGATCGGCGATGGTGTCTCCGATTTGCGCGGCGGGATGCCGCCGGCGCGCGTCTTCGAGGCTGATCTGGGTCGCGGGGTTTTCAACTGTGTCGACCACCAGCATGTGGCGAGAGAGATGAAGCTCGCCGCTCTTCGGGTCGATCTCCGCGCGGACTTCGGTTTCGCTGCCGTATCTCGAGCGCGCCGCTTTGGCGATAGCGTCTTCCATCGCGCCCAGAACGATCTTACGGTCGATCGCCTTTTCGCGAGCGACTGCGTCCGCGATCTGCAGCAGTTCAAGTCTGTTGGCGCTAACGGTCGCCATCGTCAGTCTCCTTGCGTTGATTCTGTTTGCTCTTGCGCAGCGATTCCGAAATGAGCGCGTCGGTGAGAACGAGGCGCGCTTCCACCATGTCATCGATCCGCAGCAAAACATCTTGTGCGTCACAGCTGATGCGTGCACATTCGCCTTCGGCGCCGTGGAGTTCGCCGCGGAATCGTTTGCGGCCATCGATCGGGACTTGCATCTCGATTTGAGCGATGTGCCCGGCATAGCGCTCGAAGTCGGATCGGCGCACCAAGGGCCGATCGATGCCAGGCGACGAAATTTCCAGCCGATAAGAACTTTCGATGGGATCAGTGACATCGAAGACCGGCGATAGCGCGCGCGAGACGGTTTCGCAGTCCTCGATACTCATCGTCCCGTCGGGCCGCTCGGCCATGATCTGTACCGTGCATCCGGCAAATCCGGATATGCGCACGCGGACCAAGCGATAGCCGAGCCCGGCGAGCACCGGCTCGGCGAGCGCAGCGACGCGCGCGGCCCGCCCCGGATCAGTTATGAGCCGCGGTTCCTGGACAAATTCTGTACGTTCAAAATTGCTCGATCGATCGTCCATGGTCTTCAGCGAATATTCCTGAGCAAGTGTTCTTGAGTAAATGCTAGCAACGCTGTCCTTGGTCCTGGATTGGACCCCAGCACGGACCTCCGCTTGGCCCCACACATGGCCCCCTACGTGGCCCTGGTCTTGTCTGCTCATGGTCCTGTCCGGCCCCGGCTCGCCGCCGTTGGTCGCTCTGGCTACCAAGCCGCCAGGCCCAACTGAAACCCCACGTGAAACCAGGTAATAAAAAAGAGCGGGTCCCGGAGGGCCCACTCTCAAAACCGTTCGGGTTATCCGACCGTTATGAGGTATCCATTGACGGACAGCGCAAATATAGCGGTTTGTTAGTCCGTTGCAAGGGGGCACATTCCGGCCGCGACTAGGAATATTCCCGCCGCCAAAGTCTTAGCGACAGGACAGCTGCATGCCCGCGCATGTCCGGCTTCAGATCTTCCTGAAAACCAAAAAACATGACGTCCGTTGTTCCCGTGCAGCCTTGGCGTGATACCGGGTGGCGATAAATCCAGGCCATGGATTGCGCCAGTCATCGGCGCAGTTTGCCGTCCACTCGAAACGCGAAGAGCGCATCAGGCGCTGCAGCGTCCAAGCGGCGTAATCCGGGATATCGGTAACGAAACGAAACTCGCCGGCATGCTGCAGAATGCGCCCCAGTTGTTCGATCATTTCGTCCTGAACAAATCGACGCTTCCAATGTCGTCGTTTCGGCCACGGATCAGGATGAATGAGATCGATCCGCACCAACGACGATGCCGGGAGCCATTCGATCAAGCCGACCGCGTCACCGAAATGTAGGCGAATATTCCGCAGACCCTCGGTTTCAATTGCCGCTAGCGCTTTGGCCATGCCGTTGACGAAGGGTTCGACGCCGAGAAAGCCGATTTGCGGATGCGCCTTGGCTTGCGCGATCATCGCCTCGCCGCCGCCGAAACCAATCTCGAGCGCAAGCGCGGCAACCGGTTCGGCAAACAAAGAGCTCAGCTCGGCCGGCGCGGGCCGGGCGACATCGATCGCAAGGCGCGGCAACAGCGTAGTGAATAAGCCGGCTTGGCGCGGCCGCAACTTGTGCCCCTTGCGCCGGCCGAAGAATGCGCGAGCGTTGTGAAGTGCGGGACTCATTGCCGTCTTGACCGCGCTCGGCGTGGCCATCCACGCATTCTCCTTTGCTCGCCGCTATAACAAATAAGCCCACCGCGAGCACGAGGTCAGGCAGCGCGGTGACAGCTGTTTAATCAGCGCAACGCCCGCTTGAGCGAATCGGCAAGGTCGGTTCGCTCCCACGAAAAGCCGCCATCCTTTTCCGGCGCGCGGCCGAAATGGCCGTAAGCGGCGGTGCGCCGGTAAATCGGCCGACTCAGCTTGAGGGTGCGGCGGATGTTTGTGGGCCGCAGCGGGAATAATTCCGGCAGTAGTCTCTGCAGTTTTGCTTCTTCGACATTGCCGGTGCCGTGGGTGTCGACATAAAGCGACATCGGATCAGCGACGCCGATCGCATAAGCGATCTGGATCGTGCAGCGCTCCGCAAGCCCGGCTGCGACGACGTTTTTTGCCAAATAACGGGCGGCGTAAGCCGCCGAGCGATCGACCTTGGTCGGATCTTTGCCGGAGAAGGCGCCGCCGCCATGTGGGGCATAGCCGCCGTAGGTATCGACGATGATTTTACGTCCGGTGAGCCCGCAATCTCCGTCGGGCCCGCCAATGACAAAATTGCCAGTGGGGTTGACCAGAAAATCACTCGGCCGTTTTGGCATCCAGTCGCTCGGCAGCGCCGAAGCGACGGTATCCTCGATCATATCGCGGATCATGCCCGGCGAATATTTCTTGCCATTGCGGGTCTGCGCATTGTGCTGCGTGGAGACTACGACCTTGGTGCAGCCAACCGGTTTTCCTTCGACATATTTGATAGTGACCTGGCTCTTGGCATCGGGCTGCAAGTCAAATAGCGCGCCGGAGCGGCGCTTTTCAGAAAGCACTTTGAGAATCTTGTGGGCGAAATAGATTGGCGCCGGCATGAACGAACCCTTCTCGTAGACCTCGCTCTCGGTGCAAGCGAAGCCGAACATCATGCCCTGGTCGCCGGCGCCCTCCTGCTCGCCACTCTTCTTCTTTTTGGCATCGACCCCCATCGCAATATCGGGAGATTGGCCGTGGAGCAGCACCTCAACGTCAGCGCCATAATACGAAAAACCGTCCTGGTCGTAGCCGATGTCTTTGACCACGCCGCGGGCGATCTCAGTGATCATTTCACGGTTCACGACGGCCTTATGGCCATGTTTGTGAAATAGCGGCGCTTGCCCGCGACCCTCACCGGCGACGATGATCTTGTTGGTGGTGCACAGGGTCTCGCAGCCAAGTCGGGTATTCACTGCGCTGTCGTCGGCTATGCCGAGCTTGATATCGTTCTCAATGAACGCGTCGAGAATGGCGTCTGATATTTGATCGCATACTTTGTCCGGGTGGCCCTCCGACACGGACTCGCTGGTGAACAGATAATTGGCGCGCCGCACAGCCAAACACTCCCCTCGAAACGATTGTGGTTTGTCGGTCTTCGTTGCGAAAATAGCGCGGTTACGAACCGCGCGCGGTGAAAAGGGTTGTTGCAGTGTCGCCCGCGGCGGTCAAGATGTGGGCGAAAAGTGGGCGTCTGCCTTCATTCCGGGCCGCCGTGCTGCCGCCAATCCAATAGTATTCAGCGCTTGTCGCGACTGGCGATTTGCTCGACGAGATCGACAATCCGCCGGCGCAATTTCGAATCTTCGATCCGCATGAATGCCTTGGTGAGAGCCAGGCCGTCGGCGGTCGCCAGGAAGTCGGAGACGTAAGCCGGCGAGGGCGCCTCGGCCAGCCCTTCGTGGCGGCCCATCATCTGCGCACTGGGCGCACCTTCAAAGAAGAACGCTACCGGCACCTGAAGAATATGAGAAATCTGCTGCAGGCGGCTGGCGCCGATGCGATTGGTGCCTTTCTCGTACTTTTGAATTTGTTGAAATGTCAGATCGAGTGAGTCCCCAAGTTTCTCTTGGCTCATACCCAGCATCATCCGGCGCATACGGACCCGGCTTCCGACATGCTTGTCGGTCGGGTTTGGCGCCTTTTTTGCCAGCGTAGCCATGGGGCTCCCTCCCCTTTTTAGCTCAATGCCGCGAGATAGCAAATCTGTCACAATTGAAACTGTTCTTCTCAGTTCATGGCTTTTGCCAACCGCCTTCTTCGTAAACTAAGCCAATTCTCATGAAATGAGAGTTCAGACAGGCCTGCTCGCTTGAGTTGCAGTGAAACCGCTGCGGCATTAGTGCGGCCTCGCCTTCAGATTTTCTTTGCGGGCGCGCGGAAACGACCGCGCAAAACCGCCACGAGCGAAATCGACATGAGGATGGCAGCAGGCGTATCACCAAGCCGAGCGAAAACTGGAGCCGCTATCGGGCGCGGCAGTGGCGCGTCGAGCACACCTTCGCTGCCGAGTGGCAATGATGCGACCATCCGGCCGGCGGGATCGATCACCGCGGAAATGCCGGTATTGGCGGCGCGAGCCACCGGCACGCCTTCCTCGATGGCGGTGACGCGCGCCTGCTGCAGATGCTGATAAGGGCCGCTGGAGGTGCCGAACCAGCCATCGTTAGTCACATTGACGATCCAGCCCGGCCGTTCGTCAACTGATGCCAGTTCGCCGGGAAAGATGATCTCATAACAAATGAGCGGCAGGGCGCTTGGAGCGCCGGGCATTGCCATGAGACGGTGGCGGTCACCGGCAAGAAATCCACCACGCTGTTCGGTCAGAGTCTGTAAGCCGATACGCTCCAAGACATCTCCGAAAGGCAGATATTCTCCGAATGGTACGAGATGCACTTTGTCATAGACGGTGCGTATCGATCCCGCGTGATCGATCACATAAATCGAATTGTAGACTCCGGATTCTGTCGGATTGTTCGGATCGGCGAGGCGTATGGCGCCGGTGAGCAATAAGGTTTGTTCTGGCAGCAATCGCGCGATCTGCGTAAGCGCGTCTGCCTCGCGCGTCAGGAAAAATGGAAAAGGCGATTCCGGCCAGATCAGATGCGTCACGTGGTCGAGGCCCTGCCGGGCTGACAAAGCGACGTAACGATCCATCACTTCGCGCTTTGCCGCATAATTGAAACGGACGTCCTGCTGCAAATTGGGCTGCATGATTCGTAAATGCACGCCATCGACAAGCTGGGTCGGCGTGTACGCTAGTCGCGCGGCGCCAAAACCGGCAAAGACGGCGAGCGTGAGAACGGCCAATGCAAACGGCAGCCATGGTTGCCGCGTCTGGGTGCGATCGTCGATCATTGTGGCGGGGCTGGCGGAGGCGACAATTGCGATGAAGGTCAGGCCCCAGATTCCGAGGACCGAAGCCGCTTGCGCCAGGGCTAAAGGTGACGTGAGCGCATAACCGAAGGCGTTCCAGGGGAAACCCGTGAGCACATGGCCGCGCAGCCACTCCGCAGCGGTCAGTGATACCCCGAGCGCGACAACGCGTAGTGCGCCGCGCTGCCATAAAGCCCGTGCCAACGCCACGCCGAGCGCGGTGTAAATGGCCAGCACCGCCGGAAGGCCGACGACGGCAAATGGCAGCAGCCAGCCAAAAGTATGGGCGTCGACAAGAAAGGCATAGCCAAGCCAATAAAGTCCGGCGAGAAAATAACCGAATCCGAACCACCAGCCGATCGCCGCGGCGTCGGCGAGAGCACTCCAGCCGCGGCCGCCGATCCCGTCGATGAGCCAGACCAGCGTCGGCAGGGTGAAAAACAAGATTGGCCAGGCGTTGAACGGCGCCATCGCCAAGACCGACAGCGCTCCAGCGACGAATGCGATCGATCGGCGCCGCCAACCCCAGGATAGAACGATGCTGTGGGCCAGAGTCGCGAGCTTCACGGTGTGCGCGACGGGTTCGGCCC
>JBASAH010000235.1:0-6199 GCA_049650505.1 Xanthobacteraceae bacterium | reverse complement strand
AGCGGGCGTAACACTCGACCGGCTGCTTGCCTTCGAGATACCACATGACGATGTCGAGTGCGTGCGTGCCGGAAATCACCATCGGCGAGATCGTCGCCGGATCGTCGGTGCGCTTGTAATTGTCAATCGCCACCAGCCGATTCATGAAGGCGCGCGACGTCACCATGGTGACGTCGCCAAGCGCGCCGCTCCTCACCTTCTCCTTGCCGGCGAGCCATTTGCGCCGGAAGCGCTGGGTATAGCCGACCACCGCGTCAAGCTTGGCGTCAGCGATCGCTTTGAGCACGCGCGCCGATTGCGCAAGTTCGGTGGCAAGCGGCTTTTCGATCAGCATCGGCACGCCGCGCTCGACCGCCGCCAGAATCGGATCGACGTGAAGATGTTCGTCGGTGGCAATGATCGCGGCGGTCACTTCCGGACGCGCCAGCAGCGCGCGGTAATCGGTGGTGACGAAATCGGCGCCAATGCGCGCGGCGACGTCGCCGCCGCGATTGTGATTGAGTTCAGCAATGCCGATCCATTCCACCGCCGGATGGCGCGCCGCCGCCTCGCCGCGGAACAGACCGACGCGGCCGGCGCCGATAATCGCAAGACCCACGCCCTTGGCGTTCTTCTTCATACGTTCAAGCCCGCACGGTTTCGCTGCTTGAGTTCCGCGATGCCGGAAATCGTTTCATTGGTCAGCGGTAGATCGACTGGCGCGTTGCGATCGGCTGACAAGTCCGCGGCGCTATAGGTTTCCATCACGCGGCGCGCGCTTTCCGGCGTCACCATCACCGCCGTGTCGCGGATGCAGGCTTCGAGAAAATGTAGCGTCTCCGGGCCGATGCCGCCCGCGTAGACATGGTCGACCCATTCGCCCGGCATGGTCGACATTGCAAATTCCTGGCCGCGCTTGGCGGTATTGAGCCAGTTGTCGCGCTGCGTATCGTCGAGCGTGAGCGCGCCTTCCGTGCCGGTGATCTCGATCCAGGTCGAACAATAGTTCGGGTAGCTTGGCGGGAAATTCCAGCCGCCGCCGATCATCACGACCACGCCGTTGTCCATCGTGACGGTGGTGAACATGACGTCGTGCGACCCGTTCACCGGCTTCATGTAGCCATAGGCACCCTGACTGTAGACGCGAACCGGCTTCGCCGGCTCAAGCAGCCAGAACACGAAATCGAGATCGTGCGTCGATTCCATCACCACCGGCGACAGCCGCACCCGGCTCGCGATCTTCTTGCCGAGATCGCGCGACAGATGGCGGCTCACCAGCACCGAGACGACATTGCCCAGCGTTCCATCGGTGATTTTCTTCTTGGCAAAGGCGATCTTCGGATTGAAGCGCTGCGAATAGCCGATGGTGAATTTCAGATTATTGCGCTTCGATAATTGAATGAGCTCGTCGGCTTCCCATAGTTCGAGTGCAATGGGTTTTTCCAGCATGACATGCTTGCCGGCGCGCAGGCAATCGCGGGCGATCGGATAATGGTTCGCTTCCGGGGTAGTGGAAATGTAGACCACGGAAACCTTGTCGTTTGCCGTGATGTCTTTGTAATCGAGCGTCGCATGCGCCGGCTTGTAGAGTTTCTTTACTTCGGCCAGCCGATCCGGCTTGATGTCGCAGAGATGCAATTTATCGACCAGGGCGCTGCGCGAAAGCGTGTCGGCGCGCAGGCCGCCGATCCATCCGACCCCGATCACCGCCGCTTCTACTGTCTTCACCGCGCTTGCCTCCCGCCCGAGCTTGCCGGCGCATAAAAACCATGATGCCACCGCCGGCGCAATGTTTCATACGTCAGGCTGTCGGGACCGGCCGCGTCACGTCAAATACGCTCTGCGCGAACTGCGGGTAGACCTCTGCCAGCATGGGCGCGACTACAGTGCGCATCAGGCGCAGCGTATCGGAGCTCGGCGCGGGTGTGACGGGTACGTCGGCAGGCCGGTCGAATTCGAAGCCGGTATTCTCGACGACCTCCGCGACGCTATGGCCGGGATGGACGCTAGCGAGACGAAAACGCCGCCGCGCGCGATCGAAATCGAATAAGCAGCGATTGGTCACCAACGCGACCGGGCCGCCCGGCCGAAATACGTTGTCGGGACTACCGCCCGGCGCACTGATGAAATCGGTTTTTGGCACCAGCGTGCGGCGTGAATGTTCGACGCGGAAAAGAATGACGCGGGGCACGACATAATAAAGGTAAGCCGAGCCGAACGAGCCGGGGAAGCGGACCTTCGGCCGCTCATAGTCGCCGACATTGACAAGATTGATATTGCCTTCACCGTCGATCTGTCCGCCGGACAGAAAGAATACGTCGATGCGACCCTGGCCGGCGCAGTCGAACAATTCGCGTGCGCCGTCGGTAAAGAACGTGTGCGCGCGGCTGCCAAGAAGCGACACGAATAGTTTGCCCGAACTATGCAGATTTGCGCGCTCGCGCGCGAGGAGCGCTGCGGTTGCCGGAATCGGCGAAGCCGCGCCAACCGCAACATGACGCGCGTCACCGATCAGCCGGCAGATGACGTCGGCCAGCAATTCCTCGTCGCGAAAAGTTTCAGGCCGCGCGCTTTGCATAGACATAGCGCTCGAGATATTGCGCAAAACCTTCCGCAGTCGCGGCGAGCCGCGCATATTCGACCAAGTGCGCGGCGTCGATGCCGTAACGGTCGGGCAGCGGCAGCGGCCAGGCGCCGCGCGGCTCGACCGCGACCGCCTCGACATAGAAGCCCGGCAAGGTGCCCGCTGCGAGCAGCGGGTCGCGCAATAAATTCGCGTCGTGAATTTCTTCCACGGTCACGATCGTCTGCTGCGCCGCATGCGCCATGGCGACGAGCTCGCGCTGCGTGCCGATGTAAACATTACCTTCGCGATCGGCCAACGGTGCATGAAACAACGCCACGTCGGGCCTAAGCGCCGGCAACAGCACAATCGGGTCGTTGTTGCCGAACGGATTGTCGACAACTTTCCAGTCCGGGCGATGGGCCAACAGATCCGAGCCGATCAGCCCGCGCAACGGCATGAACGGCACGCCTTTTTCTGCCGCCTGAAATTGCGCGTGCAGCGCCGGGCAGGTCGCGTCACGCATCTGGATGGCACCGGCCAGGATGGCCACGGTAAAGCGCGGCGCCGGACCGAATTCGCCGAGGCTGACGGCCGAGGTCTCAAGCGTCGCGATGCAGCCGGCGCCGACCAACAGATCGGCTTGCAACGTCGAGGTGGGTAGCGTGACGAGATGCAGGCGTTTGACGCCGCGCCGGATAAGCGCGCGGGTGGCCGCCATGGCGACCCCCGACGTCTCGCGTGGCACCGCCAGCAAGCAGCCGTCGGCGATCGGCGCAATGGCCTCATCAAGCGAGCGGGTGATCCGAGCCATGCGGCAAAGGTACTCTGCCTGGACATTAATTAGGAGGGGTTCTCGAGGCGCGTGCCTTTCAATGCGCGGAGGTCATGTCCTACGAGTATTGGTCTCCGGCTGGGAGATGACGAGTTCGCGCCAGCCCACTTTCATGATCGCTTGCGCCGGGCGTCCGCAGCAACCCGGCGCAGCCGACTCGTTGCCGAGCCGCGCGTGCGTATCAGCTTGAAAGAAAAGGCCCATAACATGCGCCTGCCACAAAGCAGAATCGATCGCCTCGCCACGATCAAAGTCCTCAATCGCTTTCTCGTAGTCGCCGATATGGCGATACAAGTGTGCACGGGCGAGAAACGAGATTTGGGTAGGCTTAAGTTCAATGACCTTATTGAGATCTTCGTTATCCGGGATCTTGGTGAAGTTTGCTGCAATGACTCCAATTCTTCACGTCGCTCATTGGAATTGAGAGATGGGTTATGCCCTGCCGAGGCATTTATGACCTCCTTATAAGAACACCTCGAATCTTTATGCCCCAACAATTACCTTTGCGGCATGACTCGGCTCGAGTGTGATACCATGCAGCGCTCAGAATGGGATTTCGATAACACGGCCGATCACGATGAAACCGATGCCCCGGAGCCGAAATCGCCCGAGTCATTAGTAGATCAGTTCGGCATCAGGACTGCACTGCTGGTGCTTTGCATCGCATGCTTTATCGCAGCGATATGGCTGGCGAGCAGGCCAAGTTTTGAGAAATGCAGCGGACTGGAGAGTGTAACAGAGCGCAGTGCGTGCTTTGAAACATTGAGAAACGATCTATTGAAACCTCCAGCAAGGGGCGCGGACATCCCTAGGGGCTAGATCGCACCCGAATCGGCACCAGCTGCCGCAGAACCTGAAACGCCTTCGCGGCTCTTTAAGATTCGCTGCGAAACTCTTGCAGCGTCGGCGTCACCAACCGATCCGGGTCGCGGATGCCGCGTTGCGCGAGCTTGATGATTTTTTCAGCAACGAACCTTGTCGCCGGGTCGTCCTTTCCCAGTCGCATCCCCATCTCCTCGCAGGCGCGTTCCAACGCAAGCGACATTGATCGGATCATGTCCGGCTCAAATGCCTGCCCGGAAAGGTACGACGCATTTTTAGGCGCGAAACACGACCGCCGTGAGCGGCGAACGTGACCGCGCGATGTCCGCTTTGAGTCAACAACAGACATTCCGCGATGTGAGCGCCACGTCTGCTTTGCCTCGATAAGCGGGCATTTGCCAGCACGAGTTACACGTCGGCTTTGGGCCAGGAGCAGACGATTGGCGCGACAAGGGGAGCTCATTCCGGGGCCGCGATATCACAAGGATTCATGCCGGAATGTCTGGCCCAAGCATACGCCGCTGAGAGGCAATGCGGAAAATTGCGTTCGGTACGCCGTAGCCAGAATAGCCGCCGCTTCGCTGAACAACCTCCAGGAAAAACCCTTCGCCAAAGAGCCGGCGCGATCGGGACTCTTCTTATTCGCGGTGAATTTGAATGTCCTAAACCAATGGATTGTGGAAACAGACCAAGAGCTAATTGAGTTTGTCAGGTCGAGTCTTTTCACTAGATTCGAGTTGAGCGGCTATCCCCATCCCCCGACACCCCTGGCCGCTCGGCTCGTAAAAAAGAGGCCGCCTCCCCCCGGAAGCGGCCTCTTTATTTTGGTCCCCCGTTCCCCTTTAGCCCCATCCTCGCGGGGGTATCCGAAATCCTACCGTGAATTGTGTGCCTGCAAAGGCCAATCAGGGGCGGTCGGCTGAATTGGTTGGGAGTGTTGCAGATCGGCCACTGTACAGCTATGCGGCTTGCCGTCTTGTGAACCTCGTCCCGAAACGACGTTTTCGAACTGGCTCACCGCCGGAGCCGTGGCTCTCAGGCTGTTTGGTCCCCACAATGCTTCCCAACGCTGCGCTAAACGCAACCAAAATTCACGGTCCGTTTTATTACGAGCCCTCTCTGCGAGACTACGACACTGCTCAAATTGATCCCGAAAGAATTCGTTCTTTTCAATCATTGCGAGTTTAAGTCCCGGTCCTTTAGTGAACATCCAGCCGGCTTCACGATTTCGCCGACCCTACTGGTAGCTTCGGCAGAAATAGCTGGCGCGCGTTGCGGTTGCCCCTCCGCCGACCACCGCTCGATGACAACCGTTCGCCCCTCGATCCAACCGAGGTCGCGCAAACCATGCACAAAGACCTTCAGCGGTTTATTTGAACGAGAACCTTCCGGCTGAGTGTTCGATTGAGGGCAGCGATTGAGGCGGCGCCGTATGAACACTCCAAGCTCACTGCGGTCGCCGTCGGCTACTTGGACGGCAGCTTCGCTGATCGTTAGAGCGCGCAATCGAGCGCAGCCGCAGGCCATTGCTGATCGAGGCTGCTGCGCAACATCCTCCGGAGGAGAGCGCGCTGCTTTGCTGCGAGCTGGCGAGTTTGATGATCAGAAGTGATTAGATTTGCGTGGTTTGCATGAATTTCGGGCTGATAGAACAATGACTTAAGCGCCATCGTTAACCACAATCAAATTTGGTTAACCAAAAGTTCACTTTGTTTATGTCGCCTCCGATATAAAATCGGAGCCGCTCTCACCAACGAGAGTGCGGCCCCGATCTCAGTTACCCCATCCCCCCACACCCCCAACTGAAGTTGGGGTCGCTATTCCCCCAAAAAATTATGGCTCTGAGGTGGCGATAATTTGTAATCACAGATTGTTTCTGAAGCGTTGCGTTTGGGCCACATCATCGAAGCTTCATTTTAAAATCTTCGCGGGCTAAGTACTTCAGCACTATCGCTTTCGCCAACGTGGACCTGGCCGCTTCTCTTTGGGCGGCTTGTAAG
>JBASAH010000234.1:0-6030 GCA_049650505.1 Xanthobacteraceae bacterium | reverse complement strand
CCGGATCCTTGATCTTCTGCGCGCAAATCTGCCCGAGCGTCTTGCCTTCCCATGCCATGTCGCGCGGCGCGAGATGCCAGGCGGGATCGCCCGGCACGCGCGCCGGTTCGAAATTTGCCCCCTGATGGCAAATCGGGCAGCGCATCGCTGGCAGCCCAAAGCCGTCCGCGCCGCGCTCGACCGGCGGCTGATGTAGGCGGCTGGCATCGCCTTGGCGCGGGCGATCGCCGGCCGGATGGCAGTTCACGCAACGCTGATGCGTCAGCACTTTGCCAGCCTCGGTAAATAAAGCTGCCGAGCGCGCAGCGGTATCGTTGATTGCGGCAAAGCTTTCCGGCGTCGCCAGGGTCTCTGATGCACTATCGGCAATCGCCCGTCCGGAAAATACGCTCGTCAACAGAGCGGCAATCGCGACCACGATCACGGTGGCAACGGCGATCGTTGGCCCGGGCTTGAATGTCACAACTTGGCGCTTCACGGTTGAATTGCCTTCGAGCTTTGAGGACATCGGCCGGCGCTCAGGTCAGGTAACGCTGCGGATCGGCCAGGATCACGTCGCGCACGGCCTCATGATATTTGATGTAGCCGGTGCAGCGGCAGAGATGGCCGTCAAGCGCCTCGGCGATGGTTTTCTCAAGCTCGGCGCGCGCCACCCGCTTTCTCGCCAAACGTTCGAGCAGCACTTGGGCTTCGTTGAGGAAGCCAGCCGTGCAGTAGCCGCACTGAAAGGCAAAATGATCGATGAAAGCCTTTTGCAGAACGGAGAGCTCGCCGTTTTTGGCGTGGCTTTCCACCGTGCGTATCGATTTGTCATTGAAACGCACCGCCGGCACGATGCAGGTCGGGCTGGTATAGCTGGTGCCGTCCGCATTATCGACGATCACCGCGCAGCTTAAGCACTGCGCCGCGCCGCAGCCGAATTTGGTGCCGGTGAGCCCGAGATATTCCCGCAAATAATCGTTCATGGTGAGCTCGTCGCGCACTTCCGTCGGGCCGTAAGCGCGTCCATTGATCGTCACGCTCAACGTCGTCACGTCAGCACTCCCTTGATCATCGCTTGTGTCACCGGCAAGGAACCGAAGCGATGGCCGGTGGCGTCGAAGATGGCATTCACCAGCGCGGCGACAACCGGGTTCATCACCGCTTCCGACATGCCTTTCGGCCTTTCGTTCGCGTCCACGGCCGGGAGCACCTCGATCTCGAGATCGCGCAGCGGCAGGTCGGATCCGCGTGCGATCAGATATTGTCCGAGATTCCATTTGCCGTTGCCGGGCCCGTCTTCATAAAGCGGCAGCGTTTCGAGGAAGGTGCCGCCGACTCCCATGGCGAAGGCACCCTGGGCCTGGCCGATTACGACCTGGGGAACCAGCACATTGCCGCACTCGAATACACTGTACGCCTTGGCGATGCGCAGCGCGCCGGTCGAGCGATTGATCTCGACGCGGACCAGCGTGCCGCACTGCGCCGTATAGGTGGTTCCGATCCGGGTGAAGTCGGTCGGCGGGAACTTGACGCTGGTGCGATCGAGGCGGAGGAATTTGCCGGCGCCGCGGCGGAGCGCCAGCGCGTCGATGTCGGCGGTCCAGTTCTGTCCGTCGATCTTGAAATTGGCCTGCGACCAGGCCCAGCGATTGAAACCATGGGCCATCGCACCGGTGACGCCGTTCTTCGCATGCGCGCGGGCCGCGACGTCGGCGAGCGCGAGCGGCGACAGTCTGGGTGCGGTTAGCTGCCCATCGCTCCAGCGCGCTGCCTGCCATTGCGCTGCGCGCCGATCGCTTGGCGCAATGCGCCACAAATCGAGCGCCGCCGGCCATAAGCCAAATCGGAAAATCACCCGCGCCGCTTCGGCCGCCGCATGGGTCCCCACATGGGCGCCGGTCGAGGCGGCCGTGGCCGAGGAGATTTCCGGGACCCAGCGCGGATTGCGCGCCGCGGCGTCCTGCGTCTTCTGATCGATCGTATAAGGATCGCCGGATTTCACCAGCGCGAGCGGACCGAACGCATTGATTTGCCCGAGCGCAACCTCGTCGGCGACGCCGCCCAGATAGCCCGCGACCCGGTTGGCGACCGCGGTCCCGACGGCGGTGCCCATCTCCGTATCATCGATGCGGATGGCAAGGCGTCCTTGCGGATCGATTTCCACCGCTCCCAAGGAGCAATCCCCCCGGTGCCGTAATTTTTGTGGGCGCAGGCGACGCCGGTGCCAACGCGAATTCCCGCCTCTTTACCGCGGGCCTTCTCCACGGCGCGCTCGCGCCAGATCGCGTGCCGCTCGAGCTTGTCCAAAATCTCCGGCGTGCGCACCGAGACGCTATAGGTATTTCCCGCGAGGGTCCGGTCGCCTTGCTTAAGCGCGTTGCGCCGCCGGAATTCGATCGGGTCGAGCGGCAGGGCGGTGCACATTTCATCGACCAGCACCTCCAGCGCCGTCATCGCTTGCAGCGTGCCGTATCCCCGCATCGAGCCCGCGGTGACCGCGCGCGAGGGCAGCGAAACCGTGGTGATGTCGGTCTTGGGAGCATAGTAGATGCCGAGCGCCGCGTTGGCTCCGACGGCCGCTACATGGTGCGAAAAGTTCATCAACCCGCCGGCGTGCAGCACATGGTCGGCGGCAAAAGCGAAGATCTTGCCAGTGGCCCGATCGACGCCCATTCGCGTGCGCAATGAGAAGCCGTGCCGCTTGATCCCCGATTGGAATTGCTCGTAGCGGTTGTTCGCGAGCCGGACCGGGTGGCCGGGGAAGAACATCGCCGCCAGCGCGACATAAAGCGGAAACGGCGTATGATCGCGGCCGCCGAAACCGCCGCCCATATAGGCGAACCGCGTGTTGATGCGCGCCGGTTTGTGCGCCGCGTCGGCTTCGCCGAGCAGGAAGGCGACAGATTCGGCGGCATCGTAGGGCGATTGCACGCCGACCACGAGTTCGAGGTTCTTGGCGCTTGGATCGTACCAGGCAAGACCGCTTTCCGGTTCGAGAAACATCGGATCCGCCGATTGCGTCTCGAATTGCCGCTCCAGCACCAGACGGGCCGGGTTGTCCGCCGCAAGCTCGGCGCGAATGTCTTCGCCGTAACCGGCGGCTTCCGCATAATCGAGCCCGGTCGGAATCGGCATCCGCGCCCAGACCGGGTGCTGGGACTCGTCGAACACGCCCGGACTGACCCAACCGTTCTTGACTGGCGAATAGACATCGGGCGCGTCCGGGGTCGGGCCGGCTACCCTGGTAAAACGAAAGGCCGCGTAGGGCGGCCGCGTGACGGGGCCGGTCTCCTCGCCATATTTCACGACAGTCGCGCCGCGCAACGCGAGCCGCGCCTGATCGAAGGCATCGAAATCCTCGAAGATCAAAAGCGCGATCGGCTGGCCGAGATAAAGCGGCGTTCTTCGGAGCGGGCAGAACAAATCGCCGGCGTAAAATTCGGGGACCCGCGTGCCGATGCGTCCAAGATCTTCTGCGGTGACGACGGCGGCAGGTTTCGTTGCGCCGGTCAGGCTCGACAAATCGAGACCGTCATAGATGTGCGTCGCGTCGGTCGCGCGGATGACCATGGCATGCGAGGTTTTCGCCGGCCAACCGGGGAGATCGGCGGCACGAAAATCGCCGGCATAAAGCTTCGATCCCGTGACCTTAACGACGCTGTCGATGCGGCCGGCTCCACTGGCGGCCGGATTCCAGCTTTGCCGGCCCGGCAACGTTTCGCGCGCCGCGAACTCTGCTTGTTCGGCCAAGGCCAGACGCGAAACGCTGAGCGCGATGCCGCTCGAGGTGAGCAGCTTCACAAAATCGCGTCGCGAGGTCCTCACAATTCCACCCTCTTGCTCCGCCCCCGGCTCGGCGCTTTGACCCCGCGCCGCGCGCGCTTGTTAGATGTGCTCGAGATTATTTCGGCTGAACGATGATAAAGTCGAAGATCGTCGAATAGGCGACGATCATAAAGGCGTGGCGGGGCGAATACTACAAGATTGCAAATTGCAAATCGTGAGCGTGAGCATGCAAGCCCGCCAAGTTCCGAGTTGCGTCATCGCTGCGTTGAATTATGATCGACGCGGGCTTGCGACATTTCCGAAACTCTCATGTTGAATAGCTGCGGCGTGGACTTGAAAGCCGCTGGCGTCGCCTGCTGTCGCGAAAGCTTTGTCGTCGCGAGTGGCTCATTCTGTGTTGCTACAGCCTTAGCGAGGGTTAGGACCGTTCATGCACAAACTTTTATTGCACGACACGCTCCGCACAGGTCGCCTCAATAGCTTGCTGAAACTCGGCGTCCTCTTCGTCTTGATAGCGCTCGCATGGCCGAGCGCGACCGCCTGGGCGCAAAGTGCGGACAAAAAAGCGGATCTCGCAAATCGGCCGGAGTTCCGCGAGCCTGTCGTGCTCACAAGCAAGGAAGGCGTTTTAGAAATTCGCCTCACTGCAAGGCAGAGCCAGGCAAGTCTCGACACGGTAGCGACACCCGTCCAAAACTTTCTCCTGTTCGACTATGAGGTGATCCGTGGCACGGCCTCCAACGGGCAAAGGTCCGGCGGCAATCTTTATCCGGCACCCACGCTCCGGGTATTTCCCGGCGAAAGGCTGATCGTCCATTTCGAAAATAACCTCACCGGCCTGACCATCCGGGATTATTTCATTCCGCAATACACGCCCAAGGATCAGTCCGTTCCGCTCTACCCGGAGCAGATGACCTCGTCACCGATAAATCTCCACACCCATGGAGCTCACATCAGTCCGAAGGGAAATGCCGACAACGTGATGCTGCACATCCCTCCGGGAATGTCCAACACCTACACCTACGACATCCCTCGCAACATGCCGCAAGGGCTGTACTGGTATCACTGTCATCTTCATGGGCTCACTGCGGCGCAAGTCTACACCGGTCTCCTCGGTCTGCTTGCCGTCGGACGAACGGATGGCAACCTGCCGCTCGTCACCGAGAAAAACATTCCTGTCCGGAACATGGCGCTTCAGTACAATTTCGTCTTTGACCGGGCCGGGGGTCTGGCGCAACTCAACAATCCGTACTGGCCGCAATGGGTCTCAACGATAATCCCGCCGAAAGAGGGCGAGCTCGCGAACGGCACTTACCGTCCATCGCTTGCTCCGATTAACTTCAACCAATCTAAGCAGGGAACAAAGTACTTCACTGTTTGGTATGCGGGGCCGCTTTCAATCAACAATCATCGGGGTGAGTTGCAGTACATTCCCAGTAATCTCCAGCAATTCACCGCGGCGGACCGCAAAGCGGGCAGCGACATGCCGGCCAATCCATCGCTGCCTGATTACCAACGCGATGTGCAATTCACAGTGAACGGCCAGTTTCAGCCGGTCATCAAAAGCAAGGCGGGTCAGACCGAAATTTGGGTGCTCGCGAATGTGAGCGACGTTGCCTACATCAATGTACAGCTCACGGAAACGGCGACCGGGCGGCATCCGCCGCTCGCCATCGTGGGGCAGGATGGAAATCCCTATACGGCTGTTCACTATCCGCCCACCGACAACGGCACGCGGCTGCTCATTCCACCGGCCAGCCGGTTCGCGATTGCCGTGACAGTACCAGCGCAAGGCGAGCTCGTTCTCGAGATGCCGGAGTGCGGCGGCGGTGCAAAGACGATTACCTCTCCGGGTGTGCTCTACACCAACAATGGAAGCGACAATCCTCCGGCCGTGCTGGGAAGCCTGAGCGTGTTGCCCTCGGCCGTCAGCTATGCCGACGGGTTCTTCGTGTTTCCAACGCAGGTGCTAGCAAGAGCCGCGCCCAAAGAACCTGGCGGCGTAACGTTCGTCGAAGGTCAGTCGCTCGGCGCCTACACGTCCTATCTCGACCTTGCTAGCGCCATCCCGGACTTCAAGCGGCAGATCCTGATATCCGGCGGATTTCTCAACAACATGGCGAGCACGGCTGACTCGAAAGCGTTCGTGTATGCATTCGACGGCGGCGCATTTCCCAATGTGCCGCTGATCCAACCGCGGCTTAACTCAGTCGAGGAATGGAAGTTCATCAACCACAACAACGACGAGCATCCGATTCACGT
>JBASAH010000233.1:0-1802 GCA_049650505.1 Xanthobacteraceae bacterium | reverse complement strand
GCCTAACCCGCCTTGGCGGCTTTTTGGGCGTCCCACCACCAGACAGTGGGAAAAGCTGCCCTGCCGGATTTTGGCATTTGGTCGGGATGGCCGAACCGATCCCATCGTGCAGTGCGCACTTTGTTATAGTACCATTGCGGAACAACGTAGTGGTTCCACAACAAAATGCGATCGAGCGCTCTCGCAGCCGCCTCAAGGTCGGCACGGTTCTTGGCGAAGACAATCTGATCGATCATGGCGTCGACCGCTGGGTTTTTGACGCCAATCCGGTTGGGTGAGCCGGGTTCTTCGGCGGCTCGCGATCCCCAATAGCCACGTAATTCGTTGCCGGGTGTGAGCGATGCCGGCCAAGCGGCCGTGATGATGTCGAAGTCCCAGCTGCGCAGCCGGTTTTGATATTGTACCTCGTCGACCCTCCGCACGGTAGTTGCGATGCCGAGGCGATCCAGCGACGGTTTATAGAACAGGAAAACGCGCTCGAAGTCCGGGCCTTCGGCGAGAAATTCGATGGCGTAGGGCTCGCCGGTCTTGGCCTTCACCAATTGTTGGTCGCGCACCTCGTAACCGGCCTGTTTGAGGAGCCGCATAGCCTCGCGCTGATTGTTGCGTATCGCCTCAGGATTTCCGTTAACCGGATTCGTATAGGACTTGGTGAAGACTTCAGGCGGAACCTTATCGCGCACGGCATCAAGTAATTCGAGTTCCCGGCCAGCTGGTAGGCCGGTGGCCGCGAGCTCAGTGCCCGCAAAATAACTGGCGATGCGTTTGTATTGGTCGAAGAAAATCTGTTTGTTCATTTCCTCGAAGTTAAACGCATAGTTGAAGGCCAATCGGACGAGCGGATCCTGAAATTTTTCGCGCCTGATATTGAAGGCGAAGGCCTGCATGATGCCGACATTGCGAATGGCAAACTCTTCGAGCAGAACCCGTTTGTCGCTGACTGCCGGGAAATCGTAGGCGGTGCCCCAATTCTTGGCGCTACTCTCAAAACGCCAATCCACGATGCCCGCGCTGAACGCTTCAAGTGCGGCGGTCGTATCGCGGAAATATTCGTAGTGCAGCTCGTCGAAATTATTAAGGCCGACATTGACATTAAGGCCACTGCTCCAATGATCTTTGACGCGTTCGTAGACGATATGGCGGCCGGCCGAAAAATCCTTGATGCGATAGGGTCCGCTGCCAAGCGGCGGCTCAAGGGTGGTTTCGCCGATATTGCGCTTCTTGCCGTTCGGATCGGCACCCTCCCACCATCTCTTGGCCAGAACGGTGAGCTCGCCGATGATCCGCGGCAATTCGCGATTGCCGGACGTGTCCGCGGCGAATGTAACCTCACGATCGCCGGTCTTTTCCGCTTTGGAGACATGGCGATAATAGGCCGAGAGCTCCGGGCTATATTTTTTGAATGCCTCGAACGAAAAAATTACATCATCCGGCGTGACTAGCGTGCCATCATGCCATTTTGCTTGCTCCCTTAGACGATAGGTAACCGAGGAAAAATCGGCTGAAAAGCTTACTGCTTCGGCAAGCAGCCCATATCCGGTCGATATTTCGTCAAGCGAAGATATCAGAAGCGTCTCGTTGATAAGATCAATACCGGCGGCGAGCGAGCCCTTAACGCGGGCGACCACCCCGTTAAAGTTATCAAAGGTGCCAGATGCGGCCTCCCGTGCGGTACCGCCATTCGGCGCATCGGCGTTGACATAATCGAAATGCGTGAACCCGGCTGGATATTTCAGATCTCCGAACAGTGATACTCCGTGTCGCCAGTTGTCATCATCCGCCAATGCGGCGCCGATCGAACG
>JBASAH010000232.1:0-6363 GCA_049650505.1 Xanthobacteraceae bacterium | reverse complement strand
GGGCAATTCGAAGCGCGCTTCGGTTTCCCGATCGGCAGCATTAAAGGTGAATTGTGCTTCGCCAAGCGGAAGACCCTTCAGATCGAGCGCTCGCACTATACCGGTATCGTTTGCGGCCGCAGTAGCGCGCAAGATTTTCACGGTCAAAGCGCCGGCGGCATTGTCGGCCGCATTAAGCGCGCGTGGCTGAGCAACGCCGCCGGATATAATCGTGAGTGGATGCGCAGCGAGCGTTTGCTGCAGGCTGTTGACGAAGCTGGCGCCATTGCCGAGGTCGATGCCATCCGAAAGCCAGACGAGTTCGCTCTCTGGATTGGTCGACAGCAGGCGTGACAAGGATGGTAGGGTTTCGGCGCGATCGACGCGATAGGGGACCGGCTCCATTTGATGCAGTCGCACCCGAGCCGACTCGGCGGTCTCCAGCGAGATATCGCGCGGTCCCTGCGACAGGGGGATGAGCGCAACCGCGCGCCGGTCCTCCGCCGCGCGCATGATGATGTCATCGGCAGTCCGCAGACGCGCTTGCCAGGTGCCCGCAGCCGGCCAACCGTCGTCGATCAGCATCGCGAGGGGCGCGCGCGTTTTTGTCGTCGCTACCGGCGGATGCCAAAGCGGACCGGCCGCGGCGACGATAATGAGCGCGGCGAGAGCAAGCCGCAGTAAAGTGAGCCACCACGGCGTGCGGGCCGGGGTTTCCTCCCTGGGCGCGATTGCAAATAGAAGCCGTGTCGGCGGAAAATCGATACGGCGGGGGCGCGGCGGAATTAAACGCAATAACCACCACAGCACCGGTATGCAGATCAGCCCGGTGAGCACGAGCGGTTCAGCAAAGGCGAGCGGCAGGGAGCCGATCATGCCGGCACCTTGGCCGCGCTCGGTGCGCGGACCTGCATGCGTTCATTCGCGGCACCGGCACCGGCACCGATGCGGACGTGCAGAGCGAGCAAAAGCTCGCTCGCCGGGCGGTCGGTGCGGTGAATGCTAAAGCTCCAACCGAGCCGGTCTGTCTCGCTGCGGATTGCAGCGCGATGACGTGCAATTTCCGCCGCGTAATCGGCGCGCCAATTCTCGGCGCGGCCTGCGGTGATGCGTCTGCCGTCTTCGGGCTCGACGAATTCGATGCGTCCCCAATATGGGAATGTTTCCTCGGCAGGATCGACGATTTGCACAACATGACCGTGGGTGCCGCGGCCGGAGAGCTGCGCGATCGTCTGCCGCACGTCAGCGATGTCGCTCCACAGATCCGACAGCAGAACCACTTCGGCGAGTGGTGAGGGCGCAAAGTTCGGCGGCAGACTCGTGCGCGCGTCGCGATCGACGACGATGGCCTGCGCGATCCGTTCAATAACGTTGCGGCTGCCGGTCGGGCGCATCAATCCCGGAATTCCCACGCGCTCGCCGCCTTCGACCAGGACCTCGGCTAGCGCCAGCGCAATGACCAGGGTCCGGTACAGCTTGCTATCGCGAACCAGCGGCGAAGCAAAATACATCGATGGAGAGCGATCCGGCCAAATCCACACCGTATGCGCCGCTTCCCACTCCTGCTCACGTACATAAAGATGGTCGTCGCGCGCGGAGCGTCGCCAATCTACCCGCGAGGCCGGCTCGCCTGAGACAAAGCGCCGATACTGCCAGAAATTCTCGCCCGGCCCGGCGCGCCGCCGGCCATGCAAGCCATGAATTACCGTCGCCGCCACGCGCCGCGCTTCCAGAATCAGCCGCGGCATGCTGGCGGCAAGCGTGCGGCCTTCGCCGGACGCGCGAGCCGCAGCCGCAGCATCTGGATAGGTGCGCTGTGCCGAGCGCAAATTTGAAGACGAAGGCTCGGGCGCCATTCGCTCTTATCCGATCCGCGCCTTGAGTCGTCCGATCACGGCTTCGATCGTTTCGCCCTCGGCGCGGGCTGCGAACGTGAGCGCCATCCGGTGTTTGAGGATGGGCTCGGCAAGTTCGATTACGTCATCGATCGAGGGCGCCAGTCGCGAATCAAGCAAAGCGCGGGCGCGCACCGCGAGCATTAGAGACTGGCTCGCGCGCGGGCTCGGCCCCCAGGCAATGAGGTTGGCGCCTTCGCCGCCGTCGGGCCCGGGACGTGCGGACCGGACCAGCGCAAGAATGGCATCGACGACGGACTCACCCACTGGAAGCCGGCGGACCAGGCGCTGTGCAGCCATCAGATCCTCGGCCGTCATCGCCGATTTTGGCCGCGTTTCTTCTGACCCGGTCGTTTCGAACAGGATCTTCCGCTCGGCGTCCCGGTCGGGATAGCCGACGTCGATTTCCATCAAGAAGCGATCGAGCTGTGCCTCCGGAAGAGGATATGTGCCTTCTTGCTCGAGCGGGTTTTGCGTCGCCAGAACGTGAAACGGCTTTGGCAAATCGTGCCGCGTGCCGGCCACCGTGACGTGTTGCTCCTGCATTGCCTGCAACAGCGCCGATTGCGTGCGCGGACTGGCTCGATTGATCTCGTCGGCCATCAAGAGCTGCGCAAAGACCGGCCCAGAGATGAAACGAAAGCTGCGCTTGCCGGTCTGGCTTTCCTCGAGCACTTCGGTGCCGAGAATGTCAGACGGCATGAGATCTGGAGTGAACTGGATGCGCCGGGCATCGAGCCCGAGCACGGTGCCCATCGTGTCGACGAGTTTTGTCTTCGCCAGCCCCGGTACTCCGAGCAACAGTGCGTGGCCACCGGAAAGGATCGTCACCAGCGCCTGCTCAACGACTTTGTCCTGGCCGAATATGACAGTGCCGATTGCAGCCTTTGCCGCGCGCACATGCGCTGCCGTCGATTCGGCCGCGCGCACGATCATGTCTTCGATCTTTTCGAGCCCCTCTCCGCCGGCATTGGGCATGCCCAACTCCTTGCTTTTAAGCCTTGTATCGGATCAGATCCGCGCCACATGCACGAACCCCAGCACGACCCCGTGCGCGAACCAACGACAACGCCTTTGTACCCCGTTTAGCCTTACGGGATGCAACATATCCGCCATCTGTCCCATGCGGAGTTTGCGCTGATTCGTTATCGGCAGGAACACGACGGGTTTGGCGCTATCGGGCTCTGGATCGGCAAATTCGTACTCACTATGACCATGCCGGCGCACGTGTCTCGGCGGTCAAAAGTCACGGCAAACCATGGCGAAGGAAGGGCAATTTGGCCTCGACTCGATCACAGGCGCGCTAGCTGAGGCGTCAAAGCGCGCGCCCCCGGTCGAATTGTGGGACCCACCGTTCTGCGGCAACCTTGATATGCGGATCGCGGCGGACGGCACCTGGTACTATTTGAAGACGCCAATCGGTCGGCCGGCGCTCGTCAAGTTGTTCGCTTCCGTGGTCAAGCGTGAGGGCGACAATTACTTCCTGGTCACGCCGGTGGAGAAATGCGGCATCCAGGTCGACGATGCGCCATTCGTCGCCGTCGAACTGAAGGTGGAAGAGGGCGCCTTGGGCCAGGTGCTCAATTTCCGGACCAATGTCGATGAGTGGATCGACTGTGGACCGGATCATCAATTGCGCTTCGACCCCGAACCCAGGACCGGCGGTTTGAAGCCCTATCTGCATGTCAGGCGAGGTTTGTGGGCAAAGGTGACGCGCCCGCTGTTTTTTGATCTTGTCGATCTCGGGGAGGAGCGCGAGATCTCGGGCACAGCGCTGTTCGGCGTGTCGTCGATGAATACATTTTTTCCGATGGCGCCAGCCGATCAGGTGAAGGATTTTGCGTGAGCGAGCGGGCCGACAGGTTGGATTTGGCGGCAATTGACGATTTTTTCGATCGCGCGCGCTCACGCCTGACGCTCGAAGTGCCGCGGTCCTTGACCGATCCGACTGTCGAGGGCGCGCGCGGCGATCTCGATTTGAACCCGGAGGTTTGGTTACGCGCGGGCGTTAACGCTACCAGGCCCGCCGCGGTGCTCGTGCCGATCATCGATCGCAGCGAACCGACGGTACTTCTGACGTTGCGCACGGCCGCGCTTGCGAGTCATGCCGGACAGGTGGCGTTCCCCGGCGGCAAGATTGATCCGGCAGACGAAAGTCCGGTCGCCGCAGCGCTGCGCGAAGCCAGTGAAGAGACCGGCCTCGCGCCCACGCTCATTGAGCCGATCGGCTACCTCGATCTGTACCTGACATTCTCGGGCTTTCGCATTTTGCCGACGGTGGCCCGGGTCAAGCCGGATTTCAGCCTCATCCTTAATCCGCAGGAGGTGACCGAGGCATTCGAGGTGCCGCTGAAATTTCTGATGACGCCGGCCAATCATCAGCGCAAGACGCGCGATTGGAACGGATTCGCGCGCGATTATTACGCAATCCCGTACCAGAACCGCTACATTTGGGGCATCACCGCAGGTATTCTGCGCAATCTCTATGAGCGGGTTTACCGCGAATGATCCGGCCCATCCTTATTGAGATCGGATTGTTTCTCGCGCCGTTCGTCATCTATGCCGCAATTCTGATGGCGAGGCGGGCTGACATGCGACAGCCGTCGGCCTGGACCATGCAGCGCCTTGGTGCACTTCTGGCCGCAGCACTTATCCTTGTGGTGGCGAGCCTTGTCATGTTTGCGCAGTTTTCAGGCGCGCCGCCGGGTTCGACCTACGTTCCGGCGCATATGCAAGACGGCAAGTTTGTCCCGGGGGCAACCCGGTGAGCGGGCGCGAGGCTCTTGGCGACGCCGCTTGGCTCGCGAATGGCGAAGCGGGTCGGCTCCTGAAGCTGCTCGATAGCGATGGCGAGGAAGCGCGCATCGTCGGCGGCGCCGTCCGCAATGCACTGTTGCGCCTGCCCGTCAATGAAATCGACATTGCAACCACCGCATTGCCGAATGAAGTCGTGCGCCGCGTTGAAGCGGCAGGGTGGAAGTCGGTTCCCACCGGCATAGAGCACGGTACTGTCACTGTCCTCATTGCCGGCAAGCCATTCGAAGTCACAACGCTGCGGCGCGACGTCGAAACCTATGGGCGCAAGGCCAAGGTGGCGTTTGGACGCGATTGGGCTGCGGACGCCGAACGTCGCGATTTTACTATCAATGCGCTGTCGCTATCGGCAGACGGCAAGTTGCACGATCATGTCGGCGGTCTTGCCGACCTCGTGGCCCGACGCGTCCGCTTCATCGGCGATCCGGAGCAAAGAATTGCCGAAGATTATCTGCGCATCCTGCGGTTCTTCCGGTTTCACGCTTGGTACGGAGGGGCTGCGCCTGACCCGGCTGGCCTGCACGCCTGCATCCGTGCCCGCGCCGGCATCGAAACACTCTCGCGCGAGCGGATAAGGACGGAATTGCTGAAGCTCTTGGTCGCGCCACACGCCGCGCCGGTACTGGCGCTGATGAGCGAGACGGGTCTGCTCGGCAGTGTGCTCGGCGGCGTCGCGCTGTTGGCGAGCTTCGAGAACGTGGTGAAGGCCGAAGCCGCCAGTGGATTCGAGACTAATACGGTGCGGCGGCTCGGCGCGCTTGGCGTGTGGGTTAAGGAGGACGCCGATCGGCTGGCGCAGCGGCTGCGCCTATCCAACGCCGATGCCGAAGGACTGAGCGCGCTCGAAGGCTGGTGGCGCGTTTCACCGGCGGCAAGGGAGAAGGTGGCGCATGCGCTGCTCTATCGCTTGGGCCCCGAGCACTTTGGCGATCAGGTGTTGCTGGCATGGTCGCGCTCAAGGGCCGGTGCAGCGGATCCTAAATGGCGCGCGCTCGCTAAATTGGCGCAGACTTGGCGTGTGCCGGATTTTCCACTCAAAGCCGCGGATTTTATCGCGCGCGGGGTTGCCGCCGGGCCCGCTTTAGGAGCGGCCATACGCACCGCCGAAGCGGCTTGGATTGCCGCCGACTTCCCCGCCGACCGCACCGCGATCGAAGCCATCGCGGACCGCGCCGCGCAGGAAGCGAAAAGTACGCCTTGAGCGGGACAGCGAGGCTCGCGCCGCGCCGGCGCCGCCGGATGTCGCCACGAGTGATTAGCAGAACTTCAAGACGTCCGCGCGCGTAAGGCGCGCAAGCGCTTTCGGGTCAGCGCTGCAAGTTCATGCATGCGCGGCCGCAGCCGTACCGCGATCCGGACGGGCCGCATCTGCTCGACTTGCATTGCGTTGCCGCGCCAGACGAAATCATTGCCGCGCAGCGCGCCCACAAAGGAGCGCCGGCAACATCAGATCGCGGAGCAAGCCATAAAGCGGGTGGAGCGGCGACACATGCCATCCCGCCGCGGCAGCAAGCGCCATTTCGCCGCCATACCAGATTACACCGAAGCCTATGGCGCAAAGCGGCGCCGGCCAGCCGAAAGCGCTTGTTAAAATCGCGGCGCAGATAATTGGCAGCACGCCGCCCGAGACGATCTCCGGAAGGAAGTACATGAAAAAGCTCGCACGCCGCAGCCG
>JBASAH010000231.1:0-8359 GCA_049650505.1 Xanthobacteraceae bacterium | reverse complement strand
CGCCGGCGCCGACGATCACCATGGGGTGCTCGGCCTTGCGCAACGCGTCGGCAAAGGAATGCCGCGTAATCGCGGCGAGCGTCTCCGGCCCGGCGCCGAGATAGTCGTAAGGATAGGTAAGATCCGTTTTCGGACCGATCACGCCTATTGGGAATTTTCCCGCCCGCCAACGCTGGCGGATGCGCGCGTTTAGGATCGCAGCCTCTTTGCGCGGATTAGAGCCGACGATCAACAGCGCGTCCGCGGCATCGATCCCGGGAATCCCCGCATTGAACAAATAGGACGCACGACCCCACCCCGGATCAAACGACGAGCCGTCCTGCCGGCAATCGAGATTGATAACCTGCAGCCGCGTCATCAGATCCTTGAGCGCGAAAATCTCCTCGACCGCCGCGAGATCGCCGACCACCGCACCGATGCGCTTCGGGCTTGTCTTCGCAACCTTGGCGGCGATCGCCTGGAACGCCTCGCTCCAACTCGCCGGACGCAGCCGGCCATTGTCGCGCAGATAAGGCTGATCGAGGCGTTGCGTGCGCAACCCGTCGACGACATGGCGGGTCTTATCGGAAATCCACTCTTCGTTGATGTCTTCGTTGACGCGCGGCAGGATGCGCATGACCTCGCGGCCGCGCGTGTCGACGCGGATGGCGGAGCCGACCGCATCCATCACATCGATCGTTTCGGTTTTGTTGAGCTCCCACGGCCGGGCGGCAAACGCATAAGGTTTCGAGGTCAGCGCGCCGACCGGGCAGATGTCCACGACATTGCCCTGCAGTTCAGAGCGCATGGCGGTTTCGAGATAGGTCGTGATCTCCATGTCCTCGCCGCGGCCGATCGCGCCGAGTTCCGGCACGCCCGCGACTTCGGTGGCAAACCGCACGCAGCGCGTACACTGGATGCAACGGTTCATCGAGGTCTTTACTAGCGGTCCGAGATATTTGTCCTCGACCGCGCGCTTGTTCTCGATGAAGCGGCTGGAATCGATGCCATAGGCCATGGATTGGTCCTGCAGATCGCATTCGCCGCCCTGGTCGCAGATCGGGCAATCGAGTGGGTGATTGATCAGCAGGAATTCCATGACGCCTTCGCGCGCCTTGCGCACCATCGGCGAGCGGGTCTTAACCGCCGGTGGCTCGCCTTTCGGACCCGGGCGGCAGTCGCGCACGCCCCAGGCGCAGCTCGCGACCGGTTTAGGCGAGCCGACCAGCTCGACCAGGCACATGCGGCAATTGCCGGCGATCGATAGTCGCTCGTGAAAGCAGAAGCGCGGAATTTCCGCACCGGCGGCCTCGCAGGCCTGGAGCAGCGTGTACTCCGGCGGAACGTCGATTTCTTTGGTATCGACAATGAGCTTGGTCATTGCTTACTCCGCGGCTTCCGCAACCGGCGAGTCGAGCACGCCTGCTTTATCGGCATTCGCGGTGTATTGATCGATCCGCCTTTCGATCTCCGGCCGGAAATGCCGTAGCAGACCTTGCACCGGCCAAGCCGCGCCATCGCCGAACGCACAGATCGTGTGGCCCTCGATCTGCGTCGTGACATCCCACAACATGTCGATCTCACGTTTATGGGCGCGGCCTTCGGCCATGCGCGTGAGCACGCGCCACATCCAGCCCATGCCTTCGCGGCATGGGGTGCATTGGCCGCAGCTCTCGTGCTTGTAAAAATATGAGATGCGCGCCATGGCAGAAACGATGTCGGTGGATTTGTCCATCACGATCACCGCAGCAGTGCCAAGCGCCGATTTCTTTTCCCGGCAGCCGTCGAAATCCATCAATAAAGTGTCGGCCTGGTCGGGGCCGGCCGGGACCATGGGCATCGACGAGCCGCCGGGAATAACCGCCATCAGATTATTCCAGCCACCGCGCACGCCGCCGGCATGCCGGTCGATCAGTTCGCGGAGTGGAATGCCCATCGTCTCTTCGACATTGCACGGCCGTTCGACATGGCCGGAAATGCAGTAGAGCTTGGTGCCGGTATTGTTCGCTCTACCGATGCCGGCAAACCAGGCCGCACCGCGCCGCATGATGTCCGGCACCTGTGCGATGGTCTCGACATTGTTCACGGTCGTCGGGCAGCCATAGAGTCCCATATTCGCGGGGAACGGCGGCTTGAGCCGCGGCAATCCTTTTTTTCCTTCCAGACTCTCCAACAGCGCGGTTTCCTCGCCGCAGATATACGCGCCGGCGCCGTGATGCAGGATGATGTCGAAGTCCCAGCCGTGGGCGTTGTTCTTGCCGATCAGCTTTGCGTCATAGGCCTGCTCGATCGCGGCTTCGAGCCGCTCGCGTTCGCGGATGAATTCGCCGCGGATATAGATGTAGCAAGTGTTCGTCGCCATGGCGCAACCGGCGATCAGACAGCCTTCGATGAGAAGGTGCGGGTCATGCCGCATGACCTCGCGGTCTTTGCAGGTGCCAGGCTCAGACTCGTCGGCGTTGATCACCAGGTAATGCGGACGGCCGTCCGATTGCTTGGGCATGAATGACCATTTCAGTCCGGTCGCAAATCCCGCGCCGCCACGGCCGCGCTGCCCGGAGGCTTTGACTTCATTGATGATGGCGTCGCGGCCGCGCGCCAAAATTTCTTTGCTGCCATCCCAGGCGCCGCGCTGTCGCGCGCCTTCAAGGCCCCAATCGTGCTGACCGTATAGATTTTTAAAAATGCGATCTTTGTCGGCAAGCATGACTTGGGCCTTTACTTGCGCTTCTACTTGCGCCTCGAATCGGTTGCGTCACCCTCCGGCGCCGTGGGCATCGGAAGCTTCACGAAGATTGGCGGCTTCACCCGGCTTCTTCACGTCGTTATCGGGGTGCGAGACGGCTCCCCGTTCGCCTTTTCCATTTGCAGCGAACAGCGAAGGATCTGTGAGCGTAGTTGGACCGCCGATCGGAGCCGAGTTGATGCGATCGATCTGCGGGCCAGGCTTCGGCGTTTTCCCCAGCGAAAAATCGTTGATGATCCGCATCAATGTATCCGGCGTGAGGTCCTCGTAGTAATCGGCATTGATCTGCGCCATCGGCGCGTTCACACACGCGCCGAGACACTCGACCTCGATCCACGAAAATGTGCCGTCGGCGGTCACCTTGTTCTCCTCGCCGATCATGCGGCGGCAAACCTTTTTCAGGTCGTCGGCGCCGCGCAGCATGCACGGCGTCGTGCCACAGAGCTGGACATGGACACGGCCGACCGGAGCGAGATTGAACATGGTGTAGAAGGTCGCCACTTCGAGCACGCGGATCTTGGCCATGCCGAGCAGTTCCGCGGTGGTTTCGATCGCCTTTTGCGGCAGCCAGCCGCCGCATTGCTCCTGCGCGCGCCATAATATCGGGATGACCGCCGATTGCTGGCGGCCTTCCGGATATTTCGCGATCTGCGCTTTCGCCCAGACCAAATTTGCCGGCGTGAAGGCGAAGCTCGCGGGCTGTTTTTCAGCCAATCGGCGCACGCTCATCGATCGACCTCGCCAAACACAATATCGATCGAGCCGAGCACGGCTGAGATGTCCGCCAGCATGTGACCGCGGCAGAGGAAGTCCATGGCCTGCAAATGGGCAAAGCCGGGCGAGCGGATCTTGCATTTGTACGGTTTGTTGCTGCCGTCGGCGATAAGATAGACGCCGAATTCACCCTTCGGCGCTTCGACCGCGGCATAGACCTCGCCAGCCGGGACGCGAAATCCTTCGGTGTAAAGCTTGAAATGATGGATGAGCGCCTCCATGGAGCGCTTCATCTGTTCGCGCCGCGGCGGCACGATCTTATGGTCGTCGACGGCGACCGGCCCTTGTCCTTCCGGCGCATGCAGCTTGTCGAGGCACTGTTTCATAATCCGGATCGACTGGCGCATCTCTTCCATGCGGATGCAGTAGCGATCGTAATTATCGCCGTTCTTGCCGATCGGTATGTCGAAATCGAGTTCGGCATAGCATTCATATGGCTGCGCCTTGCGCAGATCCCACGCCGCGCCGGAGCCGCGGACCATCACTCCTGAAAATCCGCGCGCCCAAGCGTCTTCGAGCTTGACCACTCCGATATCGACGTTGCGCTGCTTGAAGATGCGGTTCCCGGTAAGGAGTTCCTCCAGATCGTCACAAACTTTGAGGAACGGGTCGCAGAATGCGCCAATATCGTCGACGAGTTTCGGCGGCAGGTCCTCATGCACGCCGCCAGGACGGTAATAATTCGCATGCATGCGGCTGCCGGAGGCGCGCTCATAAAACATCATGAGCTTTTCACGCTCCTCAAAGCCCCATAGCGGCGGCGTCAGCGCGCCGACATCGAGCGCCTGCGTCGTGACGTTGAGCAGGTGAGACAAGAGCCGGCTGATTTCGTGATAGAGCACGCGGATAATTTGTGCGCGCTTCGGCACGCTCAGGCCAAGCAGCCGCTCGATAGCGAGACAGAAAGCGTGCTCCTGCGTAAGCGGCGCCACGTAATCGAGCCGGTCGAAATAAGGCACCGCCTGTAAATAGGTCTTGTACTCGATCAGCTTTTCCGTGCCGCGGTGCAGAAGGCCAATATGCGGATCGACCCGCTCGACTACTTCGCCGTCCAGCTCCAGCACAAGCCGCAAGACGCCGTGCGCCGCCGGATGCTGCGGCCCGAAATTGATGGTGAAGTTGCGCGGCGTGGTTTCGGTCATGACAGAGCGCGCTCGCTCACTTTTTGCACTTTCGCCGCCAGCCGCGCATTGAACTTGTCCCATGTGACGATAAAGCGCTCGTGGCGGCCTTCGCCGATTAAATCCAATCCGTCATGCGCCTTGATCTTGAACGTGATGCGCGATCCGGCGACCGCGATGCATTCGACATCGACCGTCACCGTCATGCCGGGCGGCGTGGCCGCCAGATGGCTGACGTCAACATGCACGCCGAGGCTGCCTTCGCCGGGATCCAGATGCGGCGCCAATAATTGCGTGCAGGCCCATTCCATCAGCACGATCATGAAGCCGGTGGCAAACACCTTGGGCATCGCCGAAATCTCGGGCGATTCCGGATAGGTATACGGGACCGTCTTGTTCTCGGGCACCTTGTAGGAGAAGCGGTGCGTTAATCCCGGCTTGAGCGTCGGCTTCATGTCAGGACCCCTTCCCGCGCGCTTTCTCGTCACCCGGCAGCACATAATCGGTGCCTTCCCACGGTGAGAGAAAATCGAAGTTGCGGAATTCCTGGGTGAGCCGGACCGGTTCGTAGACGACGCGCTTGAGCTCGTCGTCATAGCGCACTTCAACGAAGCCGGTCAGCGGAAAATCCTTGCGCAGCGGGTGACCCTCGAAGCCATAATCAGTGAGGATCCGCCGCAGATCCGGATGGCCGGTGAACACAATGCCATAGAGGTCGTATGCTTCGCGTTCATACCAATCCGCGCTGGGAAAGACCGCGATGACCGAGGGCACAGCTGTCGCCTCATCGGTTTCCACTTTGACGCGAATGCGCGAATTGTGTTTGGGCGAGAGTAGATGATAGACGACATCAAAGCGGCGTTCGCGGCTCGGCCAATCGACCGCCGTGATGTCGATCAGGCACCAGAACAGGCAGCGGGAATCGTCGCGCAGAAAACGCAAGATCGAGACGATCTCGGATGCCTGTCCCGTTATCGTCAGCTCGCTATGCGCCACAGCATAGCCGGTCACCGAAGGACCGACCGCGCCAGCGATAGTTTTGCCGAGCGTGTCCAGCGTCTCGTCCATTTTCAACGTTCAATCGTCGAAGTGCGGCGGATCTTCTTTTGCAGCAACAACACGCCATACAAGAGCGCCTCCGCGGTCGGAGGACAGCCAGGCACGTAAATATCGACTGGCACGATGCGATCGCAGCCGCGCACCACGGAATAAGAATAATGGTAGTAACCGCCACCGTTCGCGCAGGAACCCATCGAAATCACATAACGCGGCTCCGGCATCTGGTCGTAGACCTTGCGAAGCGCCGGGGCCATTTTGTTGGTCAACGTGCCCGCCACGATCATCACGTCGGATTGCCGCGGCGACGCGCGTGGGGCGAAGCCGAACCGCTCGGCGTCATAGCGCGGCATCGACATCTGCATCATTTCGATCGCGCAGCAGGCAAGCCCGAACGTCATCCACATTAACGATCCGGTCCGCGCCCAGGCGATCAGGTCGTCGGCGGCGGCGACCAGAAAACCCTTGTCGGCAAGCTCGGCGTTGGCGGCCGAGAAAAACGGGTCGGCGGCGCCGGCAGGCTGCCCCGTGCGCGGATCGAGAATTTTCTGTTGCGCCGTGACAAGCGCGGGTTCGCTCAATCCCATTCGAGCGCTCCCTTCTTCCATTCATAGATAAATCCGACCGTGAGGACAGCGAGGAAGACCATCATCGACCAGAAGCCGTACACGCCGATCTGCCCGAATGCCGCCGCCCAAGGAAAAAGGAAACTGACCTCGAGATCGAAAATGATGAACAGGATGGCGACCAGATAGAACCGCACGTCGAATTTCATCCGCGCGTCATCAAAAGCATTGAAGCCGCATTCGTAAGCCGACAGCTTTTCCGGATCGGGCTGCTTATAGGCGACCAGGAACGCCACAACCAGCAGCGCGAGGCTGATCACTGCTGCGACCCCAATAAAAACAATGAGCGGCAGATAGGCGAGCAGCAATTGAGTCAGCGATTGACCCATCGTGAACCCTTCTCGTTAGGCAAACGAGGACACCCTCCCATATAGGGAACGTGCCCGGCATGGCGCTATCCCACGTGCAACGGATGTGCGCCGATTTGCCCCAAAATCAAGCGGATTCGCGCTGCAGGCCGACTGCCGCGACCCTTAGCGCAGGGCACAAAAACGCGCAAGGCAGGCTTGTATGGCGTACATCCGGGCCGACGAGCGGCAGGTTTCTAGAGCGCCGTCCAAGAGCTGTACGCCGGTCGTCTTTCGCAGCGTTGCATGTTAGTTTCGCGCCGCGATTTTCCAGGCTGCAAATCATGAATGACGTGACGGAGAATGTGACCCAGGCTGTGGCGGTCCATGCGCAAGAGCTCCATGCGCAAGAGCATTGGACCACCAAAGACGGCGATGTGAAGCTGTTCATGTTCGAGAAATCCGCCGGCGACCCGACGAGCGCCGCCGGCAGGATCTTATTCGTGCACGGCTCGTCCATGGCAGCGCAGCCGACCTTTGACCTGCATGTCGACGGCCGGCCCGATTCATCGGTCATGGATTGGTTCGCCCGCCGCGGCTTCGATTGCTGGTGCGTCGACATGGAGGGCTACGGGCGCTCGACCAAGGACCGCGACAACAACGCCCCGATCGCCCAAGGCGCGGACGATTGTTTTGCGGCAGCGACCTATATCCAGCAGTTGCGCGGCAAGCAGCCGCTATTCGTCTATGGCATTTCGTCCGGGGCGCTACGGGCGGCCTTGTTCGCGCAACGCCATCCGCAACTTGTCGGCCGGCTCGCGCTCGACGCCATGGTGTGGACTGGCGCGGGCTCCCCGACGCTAGCCGAACGCAAAAAGAAACTTGCCGAGTTCAAGGCCAAGAACCGGCGGCCGATCGACAAGGCATTCATCCACTCGATCTTCGATCGCGATCATCCTGGCACCGCCGCGGACGAGGTCATCAACGCTTTCGCCGATGCAGTGACGGCGCTCGACAATTCAGTCCCGACCGGCACCTATGTCGACATGTGCAGTAATCTGCCCGTGGTCGACCCGGAAAAAATCACGGTGCCGACGCTGATCATGCGCGGCCAATGGGACGGTATCGCCAGCTTCGACGATCTGATGGCGTTTTTCGCCCGGCTGCCCAACCCCGATAAGCATTTCGCGGTGATGCCAGGTATTTCGCATGCCAGTTTTCAGCAAAAAAATTATGCGCTCGTTTATCACATCCTATGGAGTTTCTTCACGCAGCCGGGGCCGATCTATTTGGGATGACGGAAAGCGCACGCGAGCACGATTTACTATCCTGGGTCGGAACGGGTTGGCGGCTCCGCAGGCATGACATGCACCGCGTGAACTGCAGAGGATTGCCCCTAGCCGCCCTGCTCGCTTGCGGCAGCCTGATCGCGTTTTATTCGGATGCGCTGGCCCGGAGCAATCAGCGAAGCCATTTGCCGCAGTCTCACGCTACGGCCACGGCGCAGCCGCCGTCGCGCATTGCGTGTACGGTATTGGGATGCCAGCCGATCCCCGCGACATGCGCACCGGTCCCGGGTAGAACCCGTAGCGGGCTGCCGACCGGCTATGATGTGATCGTCTGTCCGCCGGGCGTTTGGCCGTTCTGACCGAGCGGCGCCGCGAAGGAAAAATATTATTCTTTTCAGTAGGATGGCGGGAGCGACGGGACTCGAACCCGCGACCTTCGGCGTGACAGGCCGACGCTCTAACCAACTGAGCTACGCCCCCG
>JBASAH010000230.1:0-1735 GCA_049650505.1 Xanthobacteraceae bacterium | reverse complement strand
GTTTTCCACCTCGACCTCCACCCTATGAGGCGGAACCGCGAGGTCCCAATAGAGCGCGTTCAACACCTTTGTCTGAACCTCTTCGCTCTGCGACATCCATCACCTTCCTGCCGACCTTATCGTTTAGATCACGACGTCAGACGCCACCTTTAGGCGAGCCTTTTCCGCTCGACATCACCCGGACGTCGGATTGTCTTCCAACAGATTCCGAGGTCGCCGCAACTGGGCCGCCTCTTCCGCCACTCGCTGCGAATGCCTCGCAACCATCCTCACAAAAGGAATGCACATTTTCTCGAATTGCGATTTCCTGATTAACGCCAGGCGCAAATTCGCAACCTGCGCCGTACCCGGCTGCCGATGAACGATGACGTGACCGCTCACGATCTACCTCCGCGTTCGTGCCCCCCTTCTGCTCACTAGGATACGCGGTTTGACAGACTTTGTTTTGACGTGGATCAATCCGACGCATTCAAAGCGGCGAACGCGATACCGAAGTTCATATCCATCGGAGATGGACATTCTGACCACAGACCTCGAGGCGACGACCGCGTTCCACTCCGATGCGGTCGTAGGAAGCGCGAGCGGCAAGAATCACAGCGGATGTCAGAGTCCCGAGAGGGACACGGAGGCCAATGACGAACTAGTTCGCCAGGTGCAAGGATTGGAAAGCGTCGTCATAACGACGACACCTCCATAACGCGCGCGACCCCGCGCGGCCTCGTCGTCGTCTCTGGCGGGTATGGCAGCATCGCCGGATAAACTGCATCGCCGAGGTTCTCAACAACGGCAGGCCCGTTCGCCCGAAGGCGAGGGATTTGGGCGCGCCCCGGGTGAGACACCAGGGACAAGTTCAATATGACGCTAGCGCGACGTCAATCAATGGGCGGCCAGCACGCCGACGCAACAGCTTTACGGGTCGACGCACGACCGTCATTTAGCTTGCACCGCGTCCATGTACGCCATCAGCGCAGCGATCATCGGCGGGCTAAACTGAAAATGGGGCATCTCCACCCCTTCATGGCCGACAATGATACCTTCGGCGAGCGCTTCCTCTAGGTCGGCAAGCGGATACCTGCGCGACAGGTAGCGGAAGGGCGGCGATTTAGGATTGGTGCTCTCTCCCGTTTTGCCGACGGCGTGACAGCGACCACAGCGATTCTTTGCGATCGCGTATCCACGCGCGATCAGCGCAGCGTCCGCATAAGCCGGTTCGACCGAGAACGCCGCAACGACGGCGATGAAAGAGATGGCGCGGATTGAGTGGTTGAGTCGAGGCATGGGTCAACAATATCTCATCGGCCCCGGCGTGGACATCGTCGGCTAAAACACCGCCGTTGCAATTGACAGTTCTCATCTTGCTGGCATTTTCTCGCCAAGCGCCTTGCGATCAGGAGGGCACGCGCTGTCAGACGCGCTGAGACGGTCAGGATGTGGGACAGCTCGATTTTCGACTATTTGACCTACGGCATGATGCTCTAAGTGTTTGGTGCCTGGAGTAATCCGCCGCTGTTCCAGGCCGGCTGGTTTGTCGAATCACTGCTGACGCAGACCCACATCATTCATATCATCCGAGCCACGTGATCGGTCCTTACACCACCATGACGCCATGCCGTCGATTTCGCCGCTGCGTTTCAGCGCCCGGCCGACAATCTTGCGTTCGTGCGTCTCGCCGCAGGCGGCGGAGTGTTTTTCCGCGGCAATCTTGAGTTTCCGCTTTGTTGCGCCGCAGTAGGAC
>JBASAH010000229.1:0-7170 GCA_049650505.1 Xanthobacteraceae bacterium | reverse complement strand
CGGCGAGGCCGCGAAAGATGCCGAGCGCGCGATGCTTCGCTCGGTCGATCAGCTTTATGATCCGCCCGCTCGTTTCCTCATGCGCGGTCCGTTCGATGCGAATGAGCGCGCGGTCGCCGACGCCGGCAATTTCGTCCGGGCGGGCGCGGCGCGGCGTGACGATATGGATGACGGGTGGCGCGCCGTGGATCTCTTCATCCCACTCGGTCGGCCGCGCCAGCAGCTCGCCATCGCCGTCGCGGCCGGTAATGTCGGCAAGGACGACCGGCGGCAAAGTGCCGGCGTGATGCAGTCGTTTGCGCTGCCGATCGATGCGGCCTTCGTCGGCCAATTCGCGCAGCATGCGCTTGAGCGCGGCGCGGTCGGCATTCTTCGCGCCAAAAGCGCGGGCAATCTCGCGGACGCCGACTTTGCCGCTGTGTTGGCGGATAAAGTCGACAAGTTCCTCACGTGAGGGCAGGCGTCTCATGGACTCTCGTGGGCCAGTTTCTAGCCGTTCGGCCTTCGGCCCACGGTACGACAATTATTCGGCAGCTTGCGTCGTCTTGCGTGGAGTATGTGGAGGACGTCGCTTTGCGGCTACTCCGCCAGGTCGCTTCGACGATGCCTTGATATGCCGCGCGGTGCCCGGAGACGGCCGCTTGGCCCTGCGCGGCCGTGCGTGCGGCGCTGGCGGATTACGCTCCGCTCTGGCATCGATGAGCGCCACCGCTTCATCGAGCGTGACCGACTCCGGCGTCTTGTCCGCCGGCAGCGTTGCGTTCACGCCTTCGTGGCTGACATAGGGGCCGTAGCGGCCGTTCTTTGCCACGACCGCGCCGCCCTTGACCGGATGATCGCCAAGCGGCCGGCCGGGATCGGCGCCAAAGCGTCGTCCGCGCGGACCCTTGGCGCGTTTCTCGGCGATGAGCGTCACAGCGCGATTGAGGCCGATGGAAAAGACCTCCTCTGGAGAATCGAGATTGGCGTAGGTCTTGCCGTGCTGCACGTAAGGCCCGAACCGGCCAATACCGGCACGGATCGACTCGCCATCCTCAGGGTGCCGTCCGACTTCTCGCGGCAGTGAAAGCAAAGCGAGCGCCCGCTGCAGATCGATCTGATCGGGCGCGGTTCCTTTCGGCAGGCCGGCGCGGCGCGGCTTCTCGCCATTGACCGCTTCGCCAAGCTGCAAATAGGGACCGAACCGGCCGCTGCGCAGCGTTACTTCCAGGCTGCTTTCTGGATCTAAGCCAAGAACTTTAGTGCCGATCTCAGCCGAGCCGTCGGCCGGGACCGTTAACGGGCGTGTGTAGCGGCATTCGGGATAATTCGAGCAGCCGATGAAGGCGCCGTATTTGCTCAGCTTGAGCGACAGACGGCCGTTGCCGCAGGTCGGGCACTGCCGCGAATCGCTGCCATCGGCCCGCGGCGGAAACAGATGCGGCGCCAATAGGCTGTCCAGCGCGTCGATCACCGCGGATATTTTCAAGTCTTTGGTCTCGTCGATCGCGGCGATGAAATCACGCCAAAAATCGCGCAACACTTCACGCCAGTTGATTTCACGTTCCGCAATCAGGTCGAGCTGCTCTTCGAGCCGCGCCGTGAAATCGTACTCGACGTATTTGGCGAAAAAGCTCTCCAGAAAGGCGACGACGATGCGGCCGCGATCCTCCGGATAAAGCCGGCGCTTGTCGAGCCGGACATATTTGCGGTCCTTGAGCACCTGCAAGATCGACGCGTAGGTCGACGGCCGGCCGATGCCGAGCTCTTCCAGGCGCTTGACCAGTGAAGCTTCCGAATAGCGCGGTGGCGGTTCGGTAAAATGCTGGTCGGACGCGATCGCCTTCTTGGCGAGCCGCTCTCCGGCCGCCATTTGCGGTAGCCGCCGCGCCTCCTCGTCTTCGGGATCTTCGTCGCGGCCTTCCTGATAGAGAGTGAGAAAGCCGTCGAATTTCACGACCGTGCCGGTGGCGCGCAATTCGAGCCGCCGCCCCGCGACATTGGCGTCGATTTCAGCCGTAGTGCGCTCCAGTTCGGCGGATTCCATCTGGCTGGCAACGCTACGCAGCCAGATCAATTCGTAAAGCTTGGCCTGATCCTGGTCGAGAAAGCGCTTGGCATCTTGCGGACCGCAGGCAACATCGGTCGGACGAATGGCCTCATGCGCTTCCTGCGCATTCTTGGTCTTGGTCTGATAGCGGCGCGGCGCTGCGGGAACATAGTTGCGGCCGTAATCGGTTTCGATAGCGCGCCGGATTGCGGTGATCGCTTCCTCAGCCATCTCGACGCCATCGGTTCGCATATAAGTGATCAGGCCAATGGTTTCGCCACCGATGTCGATGCCTTCATAGAGTCGCTGCGCCACCCGCATCGTGTGCGCGGGCGCAAAGCCTAGCTTGCGGCTTGCTTCCTGCTGCAACGTGGACGTGGTGAACGGCGGGTAGGGATGGCGTTTAAGCGGCTTGGCTTCGACGGAGCCGACGGTGAAGACGGCGGTTTCAAGCGCCTGCTTGAACGCTTGCGCCTCCGCGCCGGAGCCGACGTCCAGACGCTGGAGCTTTTTGCCGTCGGCGCCGACCAGCCGCGCTTCGAAGGTTTCGTCGCGTGGCGTCGCTAGCGTCGCGACCAGCGACCAATATTCCTGACGAACGAATTTCTCGATTTCGAGCTCGCGGTCGGCGACGAGCCGCAGCGCGACCGACTGCACGCGGCCGGCCGAACGCGCTCCCGGCAGCTTGCGCCACAGCACAGGCGACAGCGTGAAACCGACGAGATAGTCGAGCGCGCGCCGCGCCAAATAGGCGTCGACTAGGGCCTGGTCGATCTTACGCGGATGCGCCATCGCCTCCGTTACCGCCTGCTTGGTGATGGCGTTGAATACCACCCGCTCGATCGGCTGCGATTTGAGCGCCTTCTTCTCCCTGAGCACCTGCAATACGTGCCAGGAGATCGCCTCGCCCTCGCGGTCGGGGTCGGTCGCTAGGATCAGCTTGTCGGCGTCCTTAACTGCGCGGGCGATGTCGTTGAGGCGTTTCTGCGCCTTGGGATCGACCTCCCACAACATGTGGAAATCGGCATCGGGATCGACCGAACCACTCTTGGCCGGCAGGTCACGGACATGGCCAAACGAGGCCAGGACTTCGTAGCCTTTACCCAGATATTTATTGATCGTCTTCGCCTTGGCGGGCGACTCCACCAGTACAAGATCCATGTTAACCCAATGATTTTTGTGGCCTATTACCTATTTTACGCCCGATTGGCAGCTTTGTAGGCCGCCGGGAACATGGGTAATGCATCCCCGCCTGTCAAATCGTTACCGGTGGAAGGCGCCGCGCAATTACTGCGGCATTGGGGAGTAATCAGGCAGCCTGACGCCTGAGGTTTCAAAAGATGTAGTCGGATCAAAATGTTACGGGAGCAGGGCCAGAGGGCGCTGGTTTCGTGTCAACACCAAGTCAACGAACGGGACATACCGCTAATTGGCCGCTGCGCTATCTACATATACCTCTGGTAGTTAACCCTTGCGCCTTTGGAGTCTGCCACAAGACACGGCAGACACGGCCGGATCTCGTGACTGTTGGCGCGTGACTGATGGCTCGCCGCTTCCCGCCGCCTTGGATAGTCGAGGAACAGGCCGCTTGTTTTGTCGTGCGCGACCATAACGGACAGGCGCTTGCTTACATTTATTATGAGGATGAGCCGGGTCGGAGATCGGCGGCCAAGTTGCTCAGCAAGGATGAGGCGCGGCGGATCGCGGCCAACATCGCCAAGCTGCCCGAACTATTGCGCAAGGCTTGATTGCTAAATTCGACTCGACTCTTGCGGTTTCAGTTTTTATTAGACGCGCCCATGTCGTTGCGTGAGCGTACCCGCCCCGGATTGGGGATCATCGAACCGTGTCTGCCTTCGCCCGCCAAGGCTCCGCCTTCCGGCCCCGGTTGGCTGCACGAAATAAAACATGACGGCTTCCGCATTCTGGCGCGGCGGGATAGTGCGGGCGTGCGGCTGATTACCCGCGCCGGAAACGATTTTTCTACTCGCTTCCCCTTTGTCGCAATGGCGGTTGGCAAGCTCCCGGTTCGCTCTTGTTTGATCGACGGCGAGGCCATCGTTTGCGACGAAAACGGACTTGCCGTCTTTGATTTGATCCGCCGCCACGGCGCACTCGCAAGTGCCGTGCATTGCGCGTTCGACTTGCTTGAGTTGGACGGCCGCGACTTACGACGCGAGCCAATCGAGAAGCGGAAAGCATTACTGGCAGAACTACTGCGCGGCTCCAATCTGAGCATCGTTCTCAATGAGCATTTCGAGGAGGACGGCGCGATTGTGTTCCGGGAGGCGTGCAGGCTCGGTTGCGAGGGTATCGTTAGCAAGCGGCTTGGCTCGCCCTATCGCTCCGGCCGAGTGGCGCATTGGGTGAAGGTCAAAAATCCCAAAGCGCCAGCCGTCAGGCGTGAGGCCGAAGAGGATTGGGGGCGCTAGTGTGGGAGTTGTTGCGTAACAAACTGCATAACCGCGCCCAAACCCACAAGAAAGCAAGTTACGGAGACCAAGCTCGATAGTAACGCCATAACCCATCTCGTTCTCACTGCCGAAAGTGTCGTCGGAGGACCCTTTGATGGTCTGAATATCTCCTCCCATTCGGCACGCTCTTTTGTCTTTTGCGCTAAATAACGATCAAATTCCATTCGCGCAATGAACAAACAGACGTATGAAAATGTAAACGCCAGCACGCCGAACAAAAAAATCAGAACAACAACTTTGATGTAAGTTTGTGCTCCAGCTACTTTTTCAAACACCTGAAAACCAGCACCAACTGCGATTGCACCAGTTGCATTTGCGGTCCTAAGAGACGCAATGCCGAGTTGAAAGCGTCCAGTAATCTGGTCAAATCTAAAGGTTTGTCGTCGCTCATTCTTTCGACCCGCGTCCCAAGCCGAATCGAGAATAGCCAACGCAGAAACGGTTTCAAGCGCGAGATAATTTCATCCATGCCATCCCGCCGCTTCCCGCCGCCGTGGTCCGCTGAAGACCACCTCGCTTGCTTCATCGTCAAGGACAGCACAGGGCAGGCGCTCGCGCACATCTATTACGAAGTTGAGGCGGGGCGACGATCAGCGGCCAAGCTGCTCAGCAAAGATGAAGCGCGAAGGATCGCGGCGAATATCGCCAAGCTGCCGGAGCAGTTGCGCAGATAAAAAAGCCCCGCCGCAAGCAAGAGCTGGCGCGGAGCAGTCCCAAGATGAAGAGATTAGAATTTATAGCATTGATCACATCCGCTTCGATGCCCGTTTTTTGAGCGGTGCCCGGCCATTTCTGATGCGTAGTTCCGGGTGAAGCAGTATTTTTCTTTTTCGAATCTTTCAGCGTACGATGCGGATGCTTCGCGGAGTAAAGTTACGTCAGGACTCCTGTCCTTTAAAATCCGTGATGCAGTAGTCGCTTGGGCAAATCTAACTCTTCAACGTTGTGTTTAAGGTCGTGTTTAAGTTTCTTTTTCAAAACCCCTAGCATTAGTTGCATTGTGGCTTAGCTCGAGTGAGTTGGTTGAATAATGACATTCAAGCAATACTTGGGGTGTTCCGCCCCTCTTTCCATTACAAGGAGAACTGAAAATGGCCTCCAACTTCTCAGATGTGATTTCTCAAGTCCAAAAGTCCCCTCAAAATCAGCGCACGGAGAAACTCATTGACGGGATTGCTCAACAGATGCAGCAATCCGGGAACGCACAGACCCAGCAGCTCGGACAGGAGCTGCAAAGCGCAAAATCCCAATTAGTAAAGGCCTGTCAGCAGCAACAAGGAGGCTAAGACTTTAGGGCCGACGGGTCGGGGCAATTCCCCGACCCCGCCGGAAAGTTGGGGGAACTCAGCCAGCGCTATTTCCCATAGTGGTGCCGCCTGATCCGCTGGTAGCGATCTCACGCACGAAACAAACCGCCGCCATGCTGCCATAGCCGAATGCCCGCCCGCCGCTTCCCGCCGCCGTGGACAGTCGAAGCCTGTCGCATAATTGCGTTGTCCCAAAGCATAATGGAACTTAACGCTGGGATACGGTATTGTTGGAGCAAGGCTTAGCGAATTTGTCACGACACGCTTGGCTTCAAAGGCCTCGACATCCGGTCGAGGCCTTTTAACTTTTATCCAACCCCAGGCGTTCGGAGGGGGCAATGATAAAGTCCGAATTGATACAGCGTATTTCTTCTCAGAATCCGCACCTGTACGGGCGTGATATTGAGAAAATTGTCAACGCCATAATGGACGAAATTATAGAAGCTTTGCGTCGCCGAGACCGAGTGGAGCTACGAGGTTTCGGAGCGTTTTCGGCTAAGCTCCGGGGAGCGCGCCAGGGGCGTAACCCCCGTACCGGAGCTGTCGTGCCAGTCGCACGGAAATCCGCTCCCTACTTCAAGACTGCAAAAGAAATGCGTAAGCGACTTAATCCGGATGGGATCGGGGGTTTGACCGAGTGACATGAATTGTGGCTCGTCGCGCGATGAGGCGCGAAGGATCGCTACCAATATCGCCAAGCTGCCGGAGTTGCTCAACCGCTAGAGACTATTTGGATTTTGATTTCTTCTGGCAGCTTTCGAGGCACCGCCTCATGTGCTGAGCGGGAGGCCCGCGCGGAACTGCCGTTTCTTTCCTGCGTTAATGCCTGGGAGAACTGCATTAAACGCCCGGGAGAACTGCAATGAGACGGTTTGCCTTTTCCATTATGGGCTCAGGCTTGATGTTCGCGGCCGTTTGCGGGATTACCCAAGCCGCACCTATCACGCCGCTTCCGCTGGGGATCGCCAGCGACGCCAGCGCTGCTAACATCACTCCAGTTTATTATTATCACCATTACCGGCATCGTCATTACTGGCACCATGGCTATCCCATCGCCGGCTACTGGAACTATTACCGCACTGACTGGCCGGGGCGAGGTAATAATGAGGAGTCGACCCGATAAAGCGCGGCGCATCGCGGCGAACATCACCAAGCTGCCGGAGCTTGCAGAAGCTGGTTCAAGCGGCGGGGTCAACTTCCCCGTCCTTAGTCATCGTGGTTTCGTCTAACTCGTCGGCCGCGTGGCGGAGTAAGCCAGAAATTTCGTTATCCGCGAGACCCTCCGCCCGCATCTTCCGAAGACAATCCACAATCGGCTCAACGCAGTCGCCGGCGGCTAGCTGCCTACGGAGTGAATCGT
>JBASAH010000228.1:0-2227 GCA_049650505.1 Xanthobacteraceae bacterium | reverse complement strand
TGCGCAGCGCGCGCGGTTTCGGTGAGCGCGGCGAGCCTCGCCTGCGATCCAGACGATTGGGATTCGCCGCCCGGCTGCACGATGCCCGCCGACATCAACAGCGTCATCGCCGCTTCGACCGTAATGTCGAGATCGATCACGTCGCGCCGCGGCACGTAGAAGAAAAATCCGGTGGTCGGATTGGGCGTGCACGGCATGAAGGCCGAGACATGCTCGGTCGCCGGCAAGCGGCTGGAGATTTCCTCGTTGGGCGGCTGGGTGAGAAAAACGAGCGACCACATTCCGGGCGAGGGAAATTCGACCAGCCCAACGCGCCGGAAACTCGATTCCGATTTCGAGAACAGTGTCTGGAAGATTTGCTTGGCGGTGCGATAGATCGGCCGCACAATCGGCATGCGGTTCAAAATGCCCTCGCCGAAATCGACGAGTTTACGGCCGATCAGGTTGGCGGTAAGGAAGCCCAGGAGCGTCAGCGCGACGAACGCGATGATCAGGCCGAGCCCGGGAATTTCCACCGGCAAATAAGTCTCGGGCCGGTAAGCGCGTGGAATAAACGGGCGCACCAAGCCGTCGACCCAGGTCACGAACCACCAGATCAGCCACAGCGTTATCGCGACCGGCCCGGCAACAACCAAGCCGGTGAGGAAATAGGTGCGAATGCGGCTCACGATGCCGGGCGGCGATTTAACCGCGTTGGCGGCTGCCGTGCTTTGATTATTGTCTGTCATCGCTTAAGGCCGCATCTTTTAAGGCCGCACCGTTCCGTTGGGCAAGAAGATATATACGCCGCAGGGCGCATTTGCACGGCGGCAATGCTGGGCGTGGCCCGCGTTTATTCGCGGCCCGCGTTTATTCGACTGTCACCGACTTCGCCAGATTGCGCGGCTGATCGACGTCGGTCCCCATCAGCACCGCGGTATGATAGGCGAGTAGCTGAACCGGAATTGCGTAGATGATCGGCGCCACCGCGGGATGCACCGTCGGCAAGGTGAGCGTGACCATCGCATGGCTGCCGCAGGCGCGCGCGCCTTCGGCATCCGTCATCACGATCAGCCGGCCGCCGCGGGCGGCGACCTCCTGCAGGTTGGAAAACGTTTTTTCGAACACTTTGTCGTGCGGCGCGATGACGATCACCGGCATATTCTCGTCGACGAGCGCGATCGGCCCGTGCTTGAGCTCGCCGGCGGCATAACCTTCGGCGTGGATGTAGGAAATTTCCTTGAGCTTCAGTGCGCCTTCGAGCGCGATCGGAAAACTCGTGCCGCGGCCGAGATAAAGCACGTCGCGGGCTTTGGCGAGATCGCGCGCCAAGTGCTCGAGCTGCGGTTCGAGTGCCAAGGCTTCGTTCAATCGGCGCGGCATCTCGATCAGCGCCTGCGCCAGCATCTTCTCGTCGTTTGCGTTCAACACGCCCCGCGCGCGGCCGGCGGCAATGGCAAGGCAGGCCAAAGCGGACAATTGGCAGGTAAAAGCCTTGGTCGAGGCGACGCCGATTTCCGGCCCGGCAAGTGTCGGCATGATCACGTCGCTCTCGCGGGCGATGCTCGAGGTCGGCACGTTCACGATCGAGAGCACGTGCTGCTTGTGGGCGCGGGCGTAGCGTAGCGAAGCCAGCGTGTCGGCGGTTTCGCCCGACTGCGAAACGCAGATGGCGAGATTTCCGGGCGCAAGCGGCACGTCGCGATAACGGAATTCCGAGGCGATGTCGACCTCAACCGGCAGATGCGCGAACTGCTCGAACCAGTAGCGCGCCACCATGCCGGCATAATAAGCGGTGCCGCAGGCGGCAATCGAAACGCGATTGAGCGTACGAAAATCGAACGGCAATTTCATCGGCAGTTTTACCTGCGCCGCCGCCATGTCGAGATAATTGGCAAGCGTGTGGCCGACTACCTCCGGCTGCTCATGGATTTCTTTCGCCATGAAATGCCGATGGTTGCCCTTGTCGATGAGCAGCATCGAGGCTTGCGATCTGATCATGGCGCGCTGAGCGACCTTGCCGGCGCTGTCGTGGATCTCGGCGCCTGAACGCGTGACGATCACCCAATCGCCGTCGTCGAGATAACTGACTTTGTCGGTAAATGGCGCGAGCGCAATCGCGTCGGAGCCGACATACATCGCGCCCTCGCCGAAGCCGACGGCAAGCGGCGAGCCCTTGCGCGCGCCGACCAGAAGATTGTCTTCGCCGGCGAACAAGAATGCCAAGGCAAAGGCGCCGCGCAGGCGC
>JBASAH010000227.1:0-5141 GCA_049650505.1 Xanthobacteraceae bacterium | reverse complement strand
GCGTGACACTGCCGCCGCAACCGCCGCAACCGCCGCAGCCAAGCGCCGCCTTGCCGGCGCCTGCACCCGAGAAGCATGGCTTCTTCGACGATTTGGCGCGCTGGTGGCACGACTCGACTGCCGACTTTAATGCCAAGCTCAAGGAGCAGCAGTCCAAGCTCGACGACTTCAACAAGAAGTCGGGGGACGCCGCCAAGGATGCCGCCGCTGCGACCCAGCAAGCGATGAAGAATGCAGCGGATGCCGTGGCGCGGCTGCCGACCGCGAAAGTGATCGAGATCCAAGCGCCATGCGCGATCGCAGGCAACGGCTCAGCCGACTGTGCGAGCGCGGCTACCAATGCTTGCAAGGGCAAGGGATTTGTCGACGGCCAGCCGCTCGATGTTCGCACTGCCGAGAAATGCACTGCGTCGCTGTGGCTTCAGGGACAAAAACAACCCGCGGACTGCGCGGTCGAGACCGTCGTGCTGCGCGCGGCCTGCCAGTAGCCACCGTGCGTTTAAATTTCCGCTCATTCCCGCGCAGGCGGGAATCCAGATAGAATGAAAACATCAACGTGAGGTACTGGGTCCCCGCTTTCGCGGGGACGAGCGGATCATCGCACAGATTTCAATCCGATCGGATTTTGCTTTAGATGTCTCGTCCGACAGGGGGAGTTTGGCCACCATGATGTCCGACGCCGATCGCACGAAAGCCGCCGATATACTTGTTGCCGCCGAGAAAGACCGTAAACAGGCGGTTCAACTGACAAAGACCTGGCCCGGCATCACCATGGAGGACGCCTATGCGATCTCCTCCGAAGTCGCCAAACGCAAGATCGCCGCCGGCGCCAAGCTCATCGGCCACAAGGTCGGGCTTACATCCAAGGCCATGCAACGCTCGTCGCAAATCGACGAGCCGGATTACGGCCATCTCCTCGATAGCATGATGATCCCCGACGGCGCCCGCGTTCCGCATGAGAATTATTGCGTGCCGCGTGTCGAAATCGAATTGGCCTTCGTACTTGGCAAGCCGTTGCGCGGCCCCGGCATCGGGCTCCCTGACGTGCTGCGCGCCACCGAATATATCGTGCCAGCGATCGAGATCGTCGATGCACGGCTGCAGGACCCGCGCAAGATTTTCGACACAGTTTCCGACAATGGCGCCGCGGCCGGCATCGTGATCGGCGGCCGGCCGGTCGGTCCGCTCGACATCGACCTGCGTTGGGTCGGCGGCATCATGTACCGCAATTCCGAGATCGAAGAGACCGGCGTCGCCGCCGGTGTGCTCGGCCATCCGGCGCTTGGCGTCGCCTGGCTCGCCAACAAGCTCGGCCAGCACGGCGTCGCGCTCGAAGTTGGCCATCTGGTGCTCGCCGGTTCGTTCACCCGCATCGTGCACGCGCGCAAGGGCGACACGCTGCACGCCGACTTCGGCAGCCTCGGCGGTATCGCCGTGCAGTTTGTTTGAATTAGAGCATGATCCCGAAAAGTGGCATCCGATTTTCGGAAAAGATCATGCTCAAACAAAAATAGGCTCTTGCCGGCGCGCCCTTGATTGTCGTGGCGGCGTCGCGATGCGGAACGGACTTCGCTGGAAGCTGCGGTTGCTCGATCACACCGGCTTGATGCCGGCGAACCTGATCACCTTACCCCATTTCTCGGTTTCGTCGGCGATCAGCTTGCCGAAGTCGGCGGCTGAACCCGGAAGCAGCGACGCGCCGAGCTCAATAAATCGCGCTTTCGCTTTCTGATCGGCCAGCATTGCATTGATCGCCGTGTTGAGCGTTTCGACGATCGCAACGGGCGTGCCAGGCGCTTGCCTCACGAAATCGGCCACAGTCGGCAAATCCGGCAGCACACCGCCGAAGTTACCGCCAACGGCCGCAATTTACCTGCTTTGATGAATTCGAGCGACGTCGGCACGTTGTCAAACATCAGTTGCACGCGACCGCTCATCAGATTCGACCAGGGCCGGCGCGCCGCCGCGATATGGAACGTGAACAATATCCACGCCGGCCATCATCTTGAATAGTTCGCCGGCCACATGGAGGGTCGAACCGATGCCGGACGAGGCAAAAACGGTAATTTCGAAGCCGACAACAGAGACTAAGATATAAAGCGCGACATGAAAGCACGCCATGACTGAACCGATCAAAATCCGCATGGGCGGCTATGGCCCGCCGAGCACTTCATTTTCGCGATCGCTCAAACTGATCGGGGATACGCTCGCTGCGCGTCTGGGCGATCGCATCAGCGTGTACTACGTCTGGAACATCATGGATTTCGGCTATCGCGCCGAGGAAATCTTGAGCCTGGTCGAGGACGGGATATTGACGCTCGGCTACCAATCGTCGAGCTATCTGACCGACCGCGTGCCTGAGCTCGGCTTTGTCGATCTGCCGTTTCTGTTCGAGCGCCGCGACCAGGCGCGCGGCGCAATCGACGGCGAACTTGGCCGCTATCTGGCTCAGAAGATCGAAGCGCGGGTAAATTACCGCATCCTCGGCTATTTCGAAAACGGCTTCCGTCACATCTCCAATCGTCTGCGCACGATCCGCGCGCCGGCGGACCTTGTCGGCATGCGCATCCGCGTGCTGCCGAGCGAGGTGCAGGCCAGAACCTTCGAACTTCTTGGCGCCATTCCGCTGCGCTGGGATTTGACCGAGGCGATCGCCGCGATCAAGACTGGCGCCATCGACGCGCAAGAAAATCCATTTGCCAATACCGTGACCTATGGTGTGCACAAGTTTCATCATTTCCACACCGTCACCAACCACTTCTATATCTCGCGGCCGATCTTCCTTAACCGCACGCAATTCGACGCCTGGCCGCTCGATGTGCAAAGCGCGATGCACGAGGCGGTCAATAAGGCCGTAACTTTTCAGCGCGAGCTCGCCATCGAGGAGGATCGCGAGGCGCGCGCGGCGATCCTCGCCGCCGGTTGCGAGATCGCCGCGTTAAGCGCCGACCAGCATGCGCAATTTCACGAATCCGTCGCGCCGCTCCTCGATGAGGCGCGCCGGACTTACGGGGCGGAAATGTTCGAGATGGTCGCGGCGGCGAAAGAGGGGCCGGCTAGTACGGAGGAGATGGGCGCTTAAAGCATGATCAGCACTGCCTCGTCATTGCCGGACTTGATCCGGCAATCCATGCGGCAGATCGGCTGTTGTTGCGTAGGGGCTTTCACGCGCGGCAACTCAGCATGGATGCCCGGGTCAAGCCCGGGCATGACGGTCCAATCAAATTTCATCCCGCTGTAACGCCGAACGCATTCTCATTCACCGCAGCTTCGGCATCACTTCGCTGGCAAACAGCTCCATGTTGCGCCTGGCGAACTTATCCGGCATCACGCCGAACTGCGGCATCACGATCAGATTTTCCAAACCGGTTTGCTCGCGCACGCGCTCGATCTTTTCCAAGACGGTGCGCGGGCTGCCGATGACCGCCGTGCCGTTTGCCATCAACTCGTCGATCGTTTGATTGCGGGCGCGGGAGCCGAGCGCGGTGCGGATTTTCATCGTGGCTTTCAGCGATGCATTGGACGTGTAGCCGGGCGGCAGCAGCATTTCCCAGGGCATCGGCAGAAAATTATTGAACAACGTTTCGATGCCGGCCTTGGCTTCCTCGTGGGCGCGCGCATCGGTATCGGCGACATAGAGCGGCACGGCCCAGCCGAGCTGGCTGCCTGCTGCGGTATAGCCGTATGCCTGCGCGGTCTCGCGGTACATGTTCAGATAGCGCACCACGGCGGCTTCGGAACTGAACGTGACCAGAAACGGATATTTGCGCTCCGGCGCCGAGGCCCACTCGATGGTCTCGCGCGAGCCCATCGAGGGAATCCACACCGGCGGATGCGGCGTCTGATACGGCCGCGGCCATAAATTGACATAGCGATTGCGGAAATGATTGCCCTCGAACTCGAACGGTCCAACGGTGGTCCAAGCCTTGATGATCAGATCATGCGCTTCATGAAAGCGCTCGTGCGAGAACGCCGGATTAACGCCGGTCGAGTGATATTCGGCGCCGATCCCGCGCACGAATCCCGCGATGATGCGGCCCTTCGACAACACGTCGAGCATCGCAAACTCTTCGGCAATGTTGATCGGGTTGCCGACGATCGGCAGCGCGCGGCCGAGGATGGCGATCTTGATCGTCTTGGTGCGCTGAATCAGGGCACTGGCGATCAGGTTCGGCGCCGGCATCATGCCGTAAGCGGTTTGATGATGCTCGTTGACGCCGATGACATCGAAGCCGAGCTTTTCGGCAGATGTAAGCTGGTCGAGATAAGAATCGTATTCCGCGGCGCCCTTTTTCGGATCGTAGAAGCTATTGGGCAAAACAACCCAAGCCGAGCGGTGGTTAGCCGCCGCTTCGAGATCGAGCGGCCGATATGGCATCAGATGAAAGCAGGTGAACTTCATGCCAAGCTTTTGACCCTATGCCCGATCAAGAAACGAGATGACTTTTTCTGTGACAAGGTCGCATTGCTCGATATGGGGGCTGTGGCCGCACGCCTCGACCATCGAGATTTGCGCGCCGGCGACCCGGTCGCCCCATAACGCCGCATAGGCGCTCGGCAGAATTTTGTCTTGAACGCCCCACACGACATGCGTCGGCACCGCGATGCGGTGCAGCCATTTTTCCAGCGCCGGGTTGAACCAGCGCGGCTCCCAGCCGAATTTAACCGCGGCGACCCGGTTTTGCAGGTCGATATCGAGTTGCGCCTCGTCAGGCGGCGGCGCCTGCAACAACGCGTCGGCGAAGCTTTGATTGTAGTAGCGGTTGCGGATCGCTTCCTCGGGCGACCAGATGAAATTGTCGCCGGGCGGAGTTCCTTTGACGCGGATGCCGGCGGGGGCAAGGAGCGTCAGGCTGGCGATGCGGCGGGTATTGCGGATCGCCACCTCCGCCGCGGTCCAGCCGCCGAGCGAATGCCCGATGACATGAACCGGTGACGAATAGGCGCTATCGAGCAGGTCGAGATAGTACATCGCCAGATCCGCAACATCGCGAAACCAGTGCGGATCCTCCGAGGCGCCGAAGCTCGGATGTTCAGGAACCATGAGTGCGAAACGTTGCGACACGCGTTCGAAGAACGGCAGCCAAGCCGGCCAGCCGCCGGCGCCGTGCAGGAAAAGCACCGGCGTGCCGGAGCCGGCG
>JBASAH010000226.1:0-5777 GCA_049650505.1 Xanthobacteraceae bacterium | reverse complement strand
CTAACATTCGACCTGGACCACTCAATGAAGGCTGCTCCAGTCGCTTTCTTCGCGGCTCAGTTGAAACCGCCGCCGCTGGAGATACTGGGCGTGAAGCAGGGCACGCTCGCGGAATTCGGCTCGCAATTCGTCGATCCGTGCCGCGACGGCGGGACTAAGCGCGAGCGCTTTGCCATCATGCCATGCGAGCAATGAAGGCTTGAAGCCAGCCGCTATATAAGCGCGGTCCACCGGTATCATCGACGCCACATCGCGAGCGAAGTGTTCAAGCTTTTGATCGTTGAGTGCAGGCATGTGCTGTTCATTTGCTGGCGAGGTTCGTCCTGCAATCGACGCATGACAGCGTCCGCACGGCCGCTAGCACACCTCGATATGATGCGTCGTCATAACAAGCGCGCCGCGCTCGCGATGCATCGAAGATTGTAAGAATGATTCCGGAGACTGCCACAATCGTAGCAGAGCCGACACCGTGAATTTCAAGCGGAAGATTGGACACATCCTTGGTCATCTGACTCTCAGGACTCTGATTCGCACCGTCCGAGAATTTCCCGGTGGACGGAGCGGCTAATGTCAGCGTTATTGAGCGTGCCGCGGCGCTCCATCGCAGTTAGTTCGTCGCGCCGATTGTCGGAAAGGCCGAGCAGAATTTCGAAGCCCTTAGCAACGTCGCCCGAGCCTAGCCGCTGAGCTAACCGATGCTGAACAACCTCCTGTCCCTCGGTCCGTCGCTTGTTTGTCTTCTCGCCAGGATCATGGGTGTCGTTTGGCTCCTGCGCTCTCTCGCCAAGCCAAACAACGTTGCCGTCCTCGCCTGATGGGGAGCTTTGGGGGGTATAGGTTTCAGATAAAGGTTTAATTACAGGATTCGGAGGACATGATGTCCTCACTCCCCGGACATGGTGTCCTTGGTCGGAGGACATGATGTCCTCACTTGCCGCTGCGGGTTGGGCGGCATGGTATAGCGGAAACATCCTGTTGCGGGTTCCGCGGCAGCTTTCAATGCGGAGATGCTTGCGGGCGACCAAAAAGCCGATAGCGCGACGGACTTGCCGATCGCTCGCCGGTTGCCCATTCTCGTTTTTGATGTAATCGGCTAGCCCGGCCTGGCTCGCATAGACGTAACCGGCATCGACAAAACTATTCAAGTTCACAATGAGCCTGGCGACCTGCACGGCCAAACGCAGGGACACGTGATGCTGCTTTGCCATAACCAGCGCTTCTGCGGTGTCGAGATCCGCGCGGAGCGGATCAAGCCACAGCCGCTTTCGATGCTCGCGATCGGCCCGCTGTGGCACCCTGCTTCTAGCCATCATGTTACGGTTACGGTGAACGAAGGTTTCTGGCTGCAGCGTTTCGCGTTCTGCTTTTGCAAGATCGATTTGCGATCCGCTGCACGCTCGGTTACGGCCGGGGCGATGCCACGCTTTTCAGAGCCTACCGGCCCTCGGCCCCCATTGGCTGGGTTTGCATTTGGAGCGCTAACCCCTTGGTCACATTCCGGCCGAATTCGCCTCGGTTTGCAATTTTTGGCTGCGGGATCAAAGTTGGGGTTTAGACTACGAATCTGGGGGTCAGGAGTTCGAATCTCTTCGGGCGCGCCATTTTTTGTTAGTAACCATTCTAGCCTCGCACCCAGTTCGCTTTGCTACACGCTGCGCCTCCAAACCAAAAGATGCAGTCCCGGACGAGTAGTTGCACGCATTGAGCGCCGGGAGGCCGCGCTTGGCACCGGGAACCTGCCATGATAGCCTTTTTTATCGCTCAATAGCTTGAGCCAACGAGAGTTCTAGCCGGCCGGTCGTACGGCGAACGGGCGCGCGCCAGTCCCGGCCCAGGCGATGACAGAAAGGGATATGCTATGGCGGATAAATCGAGTGCATCCATGAATTCCGCTGCCGAGGCCGTCGCGTCGACGTCCGCCGACGTGCCCGAGCAGCGCGATCAGGTCGCGGCCAAATTGGTCGATCGGTTTGCCATCTGGTCCGGCGTCGCTGGGCTCATTCCGATACCGGTCGTCGACGTGCTCGCGGTCGGCGGGTTGCAAGTGCAGATGCTGCGGCGGCTGTCACAAATTTACGGCGTGGATTTTTCCGAAAATCGGGGCAAGGCCCTCATCGCTGCGCTGGCCGGTAGTATGATTCCGGCGACCAGCGGCATGGGCGCGGCAAGCGCGCTCAAAGCGGTGCCCGTTATCAACATTCTGGCTGCCGGGTTCATCATGCCGGTGCTCTCGGCCGGCGCGACCTATGCCATCGGCAAGGCCTTCGTCCAGCACTTTGAATCGGGCGGTACACTGCTTGATTTCAATCCGCCCGACTATCGCGAGTTCGTCAAAGCGCAAAAAGAGATGTGGGAGTCACGAACGCGGTCACGCGATCGCGGCGCCGGCTCGACCACGGCGACTTCCTCTCCTTAATCTTCGGGTCCGCGAAGGGTTAGGAGTCGTTTAGCGAAAACGAGGGGCGCTATTCGATCGGCCAGGTATATAGGCCAGGTGTATCGGCCGGGTGTGTGAGCCAGATACTCCAGGCCACCCGATGGCACGCCGGCACTTTCGTTCTACGGCCGTGGCGCTCATTGCCCGCAGCAAAACGTACTAAACACGCTGCGGCAAACAGACTCTCGGGATACACAGGGTTTCGCAAGATTTGGTCAATCGGTCTAGTAAAAGCGTGGCAGTCAATTTGTGGCAGTCAAATGATGGCAGCAGCCATTCTCGCCTACATAGTCGCGTGCCTGTTTACGGGCTTTTGCGGCACGCACCGTCGAATGGGTTTTTGGGGCACGTTCTTCCTCGCGATTTTCACGACTCCGTTGCTGGTGCTGCCGGTGCTTTTCATAACCGGCCCATCCCGTCGTTTTGAATGGCACCCTCGCGAATAGATCGGCTTGGTTGGCGCCGAGGGGCCGATGCGCCGCTGATCCCGATTAAATCACCAGTGCCCGCAGCAACGTAGACGGACGAGCGCACGATCATGTCCTTCCTTCAGCTCGTTCGGCGCGAAATGCACGGCTCGATGCCGAAGCTGTTGTTTATGTCCAGCGTCGGCGGTATCAGCAACGCCTCGATTCTCGCGGCCATCAATACTGGTGTGCAAGACACCAGCGGCGGCCATCCGCCTGGACTGTGGGCGGCCTCGCTGTTCTTGATCGCGTTGTTTCTCTTCATGAGAGCGCAGCAATTCGTCACCATCACCGCCACCGCCGAGATCGAGGCGATCATCCATAAGCTGCGCGTGCGGCTTATGGATCTGATAAGGCGCTCGGAGCTCCTGGAGATCGACAAGATCGGCCGCTCGCGCATCGTCGCTGCGGTAACCAGCGACACCGCGATCTTGACGCAAGCCAGCAACATGCTGTGCTTCACTGTGCAGGGGGCGGTGCTGATTTTGTTCGTTGGGTTCTACGTAGCCTATTTGTCGATCGTGGCATTTCTGCTGACGGTCGTGATCGTGTCGGGCGCGGCGACCGTTTTCCACTACAAAAACCGGCGGCTCAGCGAGCAGAAGGGCGAATCGGCGGCGTGGGAGCGCCGACTGTTCGATCGGCTGACCGATTTCCTCGATGGATTCAAGGAAGTCAGGCTCAATGCCGCGCGCAGCGAGGATCTGTTTAATGATGCTATGGAGGTCTCGAAAACCGCGGCCAATATCAAGATCCGCACGCAGGCCGAAACCTTCAAGATGATCGTGACCTCGCAAATCTCGATGTACATCCTGCTCGGCGCCGTGGTGTTTGTGGCGCCCAATCTGAGCGATACGCTCGGCGGTGCATCGATTGCGAAAACGACGACGGCGTTGTTGTTCGTGGTCGGCGCCTGTTTCGGGCTCGTGCAATCGATTCCAATATTGCTCAACGCCAATGCCTCGGCGGATCGCATCGATCGGCTCGAGCAGGCGCTGCATACCACGCTCGTCATGGAAGAGCGGCGCGCGATTGTCCCACCGAAGCGCTTCGAGCGCATCGAAGTGCGCAACATCGAATTCCGCTACACCGACAAGTTCTCGGATACCGTCTTCAAGATCGGACCGATCGACTTTACGCTGCAGTCCGGCGAGCTTGTTTTCATTACTGGCGGCAACGGTTCCGGCAAATCCACGTTCCTTCGCGTGTTCTCGGGGCTCTATCCGCCGGATTCCGGCGAGATCCTGCTTGACGGCCGGCCGGTGACCGATGCCAACCGCGACGAATATCGCGGTTTAATGTCGGCGATTTTCTTCGATTATCATTTGTTCCAGCGGCTGTACGGCATACCGGACGCCGATCCTGCCGAAGTCGGGCGGCTGCTGACGCAGTTCCGCCTTGCCGACAAGACCTCGCTTACCAACGGCGAGTTTCGCACCCTCGACTTGTCCGGCGGTCAGCGCCGGCGACTGGCACTGATCGTCAGCCTTCTGGAAAAGCGGCCGATCATGGTGCTGGACGAGTGGACCGCCGAGCAAGATCCTGAATTCCGGCGCAAATTTTACGACGAGCTGCTGCCGGAAATGACGCGAGCCGGCGCCACCATCGTGGTCATTACCCATGACGACCGCTACCTCGACGAGCTGCACCTGCCCGCGCGCCGCATCAAGATGGACGAGGGCCGTATTGTCGAGCAGCGTTCAATGGGTGAATGATAGGGTCCGGGCGGAGCAGGGTGATGGCAAGTTATCCGCAATCGATCGACGACTTAGCGCCCCCACCGGCGAAACGGGGCTGGCGCCGATATCTGTTGCGACACCTGCCGGGCCTGGCGTTCGTCGTCCTGGTTGGATTGCTGATTGTGGTCGTGCTCTGGCCCTACGTGGTCATAACGGTCGGAGCCGGCAATGTCGGGGTGCTGTGGAAGCGGTTTAATGGGCTCGATCTCTACTGCTGGTGCTGGGTCGGCCGCGGCACCGTGCTCGACCCGCGCGAATTGCGCGAAGAAGGTCTCCACATCATTTGGCCCTGGGACAAGCTCTACCTTTATAATTTGCGGCTACAGTCCACGCAGCAGACCTACAATGCGATTTCAAAGGACGGCGTGAGCGTCAAAGCGCAAATCAGCGTGCGCTATCAGTTGTTGCACAATTCCGTGGCGGTGCTGCACAAGTTCATTGGGCCGGATTTCCTGACGTCGGTCGTCAATCCGGAAATCGGCAGCCAGGCGCGGCAGGTCATTGCGCAATATACCGCCGAGGAGGTCTACACTTCGCGCGAGCAGATCCAGAAACAAATCCGCGATGGCACGCAAAAGAGTCTGTCGGCAAACTTGAACAAGCTGGTGCAGCCGGAGGCGATGGAGCAACCCGACCCCAAGCACTACAACGATTTCCTCCAAGACGCGATCCAGATTCTCGACACGCTGGTGCAGACGATCGACCTGCCGCCGGACATCGTCGCCGCGATCAACCGGCAGACCGAACAGTATTATATGATTCAGGAATACAAATTCCGCGTCGAACGCGAGGCCCAAGAAACCAAGCGCAAGCAGGTCGAAGCCGACGGCATAGCCGCCTTTCAGAAGACGGTGAGCCAGGGCATTTCGGAATCATATCTGCGCTGGCGCGGCATCGAGGCCACGTTGCTGCTTGCCCAATCGCCGAACGCGAAAATCGTGGTCATCGGCACCGGCAAGGACGGACTGCCAATCATTCTCGGCAATGCCGACGTGCCGACCGTGCCTCCCGGCGGACAGCCACAGGCCGGCGCCAACCCGCCCGGCTCGATGGGCAATGCGCCGTCAGCGCCGTCCAACAATGCGCCGCCCAACTCATCGACAGCGCCAGGCGCGACGCCCGGCGCCCCAGGGT
>JBASAH010000225.1:0-7149 GCA_049650505.1 Xanthobacteraceae bacterium | reverse complement strand
TTCTTCTTGCCTTCCTTGCGGAAGATTCGCTCGCCGGCATATTTGATCCCCTTGCCCTTGTACGGCTCGGGCGGCCGGTATTCGCGGATTTCAGCCGCGACCTGGCCGACCCGCTGCCGATCGCTGCCCGTAACAATGATCTCGACCGGGCGCGGCGTCGCGATACTGATGCCTTCCGGGATCGGATAGACGATATCGTGGCTATAGCCGAGCGCGAGCTGCAAATTCTTGCCTTGCACCGCGGCGCGATAGCCGACGCCGCTGATTTCAAGGCGCTGCTCGAAGCCCTTGGTGACGCCCGAGATGAGATTGGCGACCAGCGTGCGCGAGGTGCCCCATTGCGCGCGCGCGCGCTTGGTCTCGGCGCGCGGCTCGATCTTGATCTGGCCGCCGTCGAGCTTGACCGTGACGTCATCGTGCAACGCCGCTTGCAGCGCGCCTTTGGGTCCTTTGACCTTGACGGTCTGGCCCTCGACATTGGCGGTTACGCCCGAGGGCACCGCGATGGCTCTTTTACCGACACGGGACATCAGAACACCGTACAGAGGATCTCGCCGCCAACATTGGCGTCGCGCGCGTCGTGATCGGCCATAACGCCCTTCGGCGTCGAGACGATGGTGACGCCGAGTCCGTTATTGATGCGCGGCATACTTTTCACCGAGGTGTAGACGCGCCGGCCGGGCTTGGACACCCGTTCGATTTCGCGGATCACCGGTTCGCCGTCGAAATATTTCAGCTCGATCTCGATTTCCGAGCGCCCCTCGCGCTGCACCACGGCATAGCCGCGGATATAGCCTTCGTTCTTGAGCACATCGAGCACGCTTTCGCGAAGCCGCGAGCCGGGCGAAGTGACTTTCGACTTGCTGCGCATCTGCGCATTGCGAATGCGGGATAAAAGATCGCCGAGCGGATCATTCATCGACATTGTACGAGCCTCCTTACCAGCTCGACTTCAACAAGCCGGGAATGAGCCCCTTCGAGCCGAGCTCGCGCAGCGCAATCCGCGACAATTTGTGCTTGCGATAAAAACCGCGCGGCCGGCCAGTCAACTCGCAGCGGTTGCGAATGCGCGTTGCCGACGAATTGCGCGGCAATTCGGCGAGCTTGAGCGTGGCGGCAAAGCGCTCCTCCACCGGCTTTGATTTGTCGCGAGCGATCGCCTTGAGCCGCGCCCGGCGCCCGGAATATTTCTTGGCCATCCGGCGACGCCGGTTGTTCTTCTCAATTGAACTCTTCTTCGCCATTGCTTCTCCTTAATGTCCCGCGTCTGAAGCTTTCTGCAAGCCTCACTGCCGAAACGGAAAATTGAACGCTGTCAACAAGGCGCGCGCCTCGTCGTCGTTGCGCGCCGTAGTGCAAACCGTGATGTCCATGCCCCAGATATCGGCCGCTTTGTCGTAGTCGATTTCGGGGAACACGATGTGCTCCTTGATGCCGAGCGTGTAATTGCCGCGGCCGTCAAAGCTCTTCGGACTAAGGCCGCGGAAGTCGCGCATGCGTGGCAGCGCAATATTGATGAGCCGATCGAGAAACTCGTACATGCGCGCTTTGCGCAGCGTCACTTTGCAGCCGATCGCCTGGCCGGTGCGCACCTTATAGGTCGCGATTGACTTGCGCGCTTTGGTGACCACGGCCTTTTGCCCGGCGATCAGAGCGAGATCGGCCGCGGCGCTGTCGACCTTCTTACGGTCGGCTACGCCCTCGCCAATGCCCATATTGATGACGATCTTGTCGAGCCGCGGCACTTGATAGCGGTTCTTGTGACCGAGCTCTTCGGCGAGCTTGCCGCGGATCGCCTCGTCGAACTGCACTTTCAGCCGCGCCGGAACGCGTGGCTCGGGCTCGCGCGGCGCGGTTTTGTCAGCCTTCTCAGCCTTGTCCGGCTTGGCGGCCTTGTCGCCTTTCTCCGCCTTTTCGGGCCTTTGGCCTTTGTCGGGCTTGTCGCCGCGCTCGGCCTTATCCGCCTTGACCGGCTTGCCGCCATCGGCCGGACGTTGCGCGCGCCCGTCCTGCTCCGGCGTCTGTTCCGGCCGCTCGGCCTGCTTCTCGTTATCAGCCATCGATCTCAACTCCCGAACGCTTGGCGAAGCGCAGTTTCTTGCGGTCGTCGCCCTTGCCGACGAGTTTAAATCCGACGCGCGTCGGCTTGCCGTCCTTCGGATCGGCGAGCGCCACATTGGAGAGGTGGATTGAGGCCTCCTTGGAGACGATGCCGCCTTCCTGCGCGGCAGTCTGGCGCTGGTGACGCTTGACCATGTTGACGCCGCGAACCAGCACGCGGCCGTCCTCGCGGCGCATTTCGATTACCTCGCCGGTGCGGCCTTTGTCGCGGCCCGCGATCACGATCACCGTGTCGCCTTTCTTTATCTTCGCCGCCATCACAGCACCTCAGGCGCGAGCGAAATGATCTTCATGTGGTTCTTGGCCCGCAGCTCGCGCGGGACCGGTCCGAAAATGCGCGTGCCGACCGGCTCCATTTGCGGAGTGATCAGCACAGCGGCGTTGCGGTCGAACCGGATGACCGAACCGTCGGGGCGCTTGATGTCCTTGGCGATCCGCACGATCACCGCTTTCATCACGTCGCCCTTTTTGACGCGGCCGCGTGGTATAGCCTCTTTCACCGACACGACGATCACGTCGCCGATAGTGGCGTATTTGCGCTTGGAGCCGCCGAGCACTTTGATGCACATGACGCGCCGCGCGCCCGAATTGTCCGCCACGTCGAGATTGGTCTGCATCTGGATCATGGCGACGTCTGCCTCTTCTCGCCGCGCACCACCGCCCAGCGCTTGAGCTTGGAAATCGGGCGATGCTCTTCGATCCACACGATGTCGCCAACCTTGAACTCGTTCTTCTCGTCGTGCGCGTAATACTTCTTCGTATGGCGTACGGTCTTTTTGAACAACGGATGCGTGTAGCGGCGCTCGACGCGCACCACCAACGTCTTTTTCTGTTTGTCGCTCACCACGACGCCTTGGAGCGTTCGTTTCGGCATATCGTTTCCTTTTAACTCTTGGCCGCAGCCGACTTGGCCGGCCTCGACTTAGCCGGCTTCGACTTGGCCGGTCTCGACTTGGCCGGTCTCGACTTGGCCGGTCTCGACTTAGCCGACCTCGACTTGGCCGAACCGGCCTCGGTCGAGCTAGATTTCGCCGAGACGGATTTCGCCGAACCTTGGTGCTTTGAACGCGCAACCGTCTTCAATCGCGCAATGTCGCGGCGTACTTCGCGGACGCGAGCGGTGTTTTCCAACTGTCCGCTGGCGCGCTGGAATCGTAGGTTGAAATGCTCCTTCTTGAGCTTGAGCACCTCATCGTCGATCTGATCGATCGTCATCGCTCTGATATCGGCGGCCTTCATGGCAGCTACTCGCTGATGCGCTCGATGAACCGGGTCTTGACCGGCAATTTGGCGGCGGCGAGCGCCAGCGCCTCCTTGGCGACCTCGATCGAGACGCCGTCGACTTCGAACAGGATGCGGCCGGGCTTGACGCGAGCCACCCACAGTTCCGGGTTGCCCTTGCCCGAACCCATACGCACTTCGAGCGGCTTCTTTGAAACCGGCACATCGGGGAACATCCGAATCCAAACCCGCCCCGACCGCTTCATATGGCGGGTAAGTGCGCGCCGCGCCGCCTCAATTTGCCGCGCGGTGATGCGCTCGGGCTCGACCGCTTTGAGGCCATATTGGCCGAAGGCCAAATCCACGGCGCTCGAAGCGACGCCGTGGATTCGCCCCTTATGCGCCTTGCGGAATTTGGTTCGCATCGGTTGCAGCATGGCTAACGCCCTTTCACATCGGCTCGGTTAGGCCGCGTCCCGACGCGGCCGGCCGGCTTCGCCTTCGGCCATGCGCTTATCCTGCGCCATCGGATCGTGCTCCATGATCTCGCCTTTGAAGATCCACACTTTGACGCCGCAGGTGCCGTAGGTGGTGAACGCGGTGGCGACGCCGTAATCGACGTCGGCGCGCAGCGTATGTAGCGGCACGCGGCCCTCGCGATACCATTCCATGCGTGCGATTTCCGCGCCGCCGAGCCGGCCCGAGCAGTTGATGCGGATGCCGCCGGCGCCGAGCCGCATCGCCGATTGGACGGCGCGCTTCATCGCGCGGCGAAAAGCGACCCGGCGTTCCAGCTGCTGGGCGATCGATTCGGCGACGAGTTGAGCGTCGAGTTCGGGCTTGCGAATCTCGACGATGTTGATGACGACGTCGCTGTCGGTGAGCGCGGCAACTTTGCGTCGCAGCTTCTCGATGTCTGCGCCTTTCTTGCCGATCACCACGCCAGGCCGCGCCGAATGAATCGTGACGCGGCATTTCTTGTGTGGGCGCTCGATCACGATCTTGGACACGGCGGCCTGCTTTAACTCCGCCATCAGCGCTTTGCGGATTTTCATATCCTCGTGCAGCAGCGAGCCGTAGCTGGCTTTGCCGGCATACCAGCGCGAATCCCAGGTGCGGTTGATGCCGAGACGAAGCCCGACCGGATTGACCTTCTGACCCATAATGCTCTCCTCGCCGCCGCTTTACGCCTGCGCCTCGACTTCGCGCACCACGATGGTGAGGTTCGCGAACGGCTTGAGAATCGCGCCAACGCGGCCGCGTGCGCGTATCTCATGCCGCTTGATTACTATCGCCTTGCCGACATGGGCCTCGGCGACGACGAGATCGTCGACATCGAGGTCATGGTTGTTCTCGGCATTGGCGATCGCCGATTCCAAACATTTGCGCACATCGCGCGCGATGCGCTTGCGCGAGAATTCGAGATCGGCGAGCGCGGTCGCAACCTTCTTGCCGCGGATAAGCTGAGCCAGCAGATTGAGCTTCTGCGGGCTGACGCGCAGCATGCGGGCGACCGCCTTCGCTTCGGTGTCGGACAGCGCGCGCTCGCGCTTTTTCTTGCTCATCGACGTTCTCTCAACCTCACGATGTCCCGCCGCTCGGCGCGGCCGGAGCCGGCGCGGCGCCTTCGGCTGGAGCGGCCCCAGGTGCACCGGGTGCGCCCGGCAGGCCGGCGCGCTTGGCCTTGCGATCCGAGGAATGGCCATAGAACGAACGGGTCGGCGCGAATTCACCGAACTTGTGGCCGACCATTTCTTCGGTGACGATCACTGGGACGTGCTTCTGGCCGTTATAGACGCCGAATGTCAGGCCGACGAATTGCGGCAGGATGGTCGAGCGCCGCGACCAGATGCGGATCATCTCGTGACGCCCGGACGAGCGCGCGGCATCCGCCTTCTTCAGCAGATAACCGTCGACAAACGGACCCTTCCAGAGCGAACGCGCCATGATGTCTCCTACTTCTGCTTGCGCGTGTGACGGCTCGCCATGATGAACTTCGCCGTACGCTTGTTCTTGCGCGTCTTCATTCCCTTGGTCGGCTTGCCCCATGGCGAAACCGGATGACGGCCGCCGCGGGTGCGCCCGCCGAGAGGGTGATCGACCGGGTTCATGGCCTCGCCGCGGACGTGACCGCGCCAACCCATCCAGCGCGTCCGCCCGGCTTTGCCGATCGACACATTCATGTTGTCGGGGTTCGACACCGCGCCGATGGTGGCGATGCAGCGGCCGTGTACCATTCGCTGCTCGCCGGAATTGAGCCGCAGGATGACGTATTCGCCGTCGCGGCCGACGATCTGCGCATAGGCGCCGGCGGAACGTGCGATCTGTCCGCCCTTGCCGATCTTCAGCTCGATATTGTGGACGATGGTGCCGACCGGAATATTCGCAGTCGGCATGGCATTGCCAGGCTTCACGTCGACATGTTCGCCGGCGATGATAGTGTCGCCTGGCGCAAGCCGCTGCGGCGCGAGGATATAGGCGAACTCGCCGTCGTCATATTTGACGAGCGCGATGAAACCAGTGCGGTTCGGATCGTATTCGAGCCGCTCGACCTTGGCCGGCACGTCGAATTTGCGGCGCTTGAAATCGATCTTGCGATAGGCCTGCTTGTGACCGCCGCCGCGGTAGCGCGAGGTAATGTGGCCGTGATTGTTTCGCCCGCCGGTCGAATTTTTGCCTTCGGTGAGCGCCTTGACCGGTTTGCCCGAATGCAGGCCAGTGCGCTCCACCAGGACGAGCTGGCGCTGGGCCGGGGTGACTGGATTATAGCTTTTCAATGCCATCGCCCGCTCCTCACAGCCCCGTCGTCACATCGATGGTTTGACCCTCTTCGAGGGTCACCACCGCGCGTTTGGTATCGGAGGTGCGGCCGTAGCGTCCGCGGAACGCCTTCCATTTGCCGCGCCGCCGCAGCGTGTTGACGCTTTTGACCTTCACGTCGAATAGCTTCTCGACGGCTTCCTTGATCTGCGGCTTGGTCGCCGTCATGGCGACCTTGAACACGACCTTGTTGAACTCAGACGCGTTGGTCGCCTTCTCGGTGATGAGCGGCGCGATAATAACGTCGTAATGGCGCGGATCGGTGGTTGTCATTTGAACCGCGCCTCCAACGCATCGACGGCGGCGCGCGTGAGCACGAGCTTATGCCGCCGCATGATGTCGTAGACATTGATGCCGGCGACCGGCAGCACGTCGATATTCGGAATATTGCGCGCCGCCTTACGCACATCGGCACCAAGTTCGGCACCATCGATGAACAGCGCGTTCGACACGCCGAGCTTGTCGAAATGGCCGCGCAAGGCTTTGGTCTTGGCTTCTTTGACCGTCAGCGTGTCGATCACCACGATACCGCCGTCCTTGGCTTTGGCCGATAGCGCATGCTTGAGCGCAAGCGCGCGTACTTTCTTCGGTAGCCCGATGGCGTGGCTGCGGGTATGCGGACCGAACGAACGGCCGCCGCCGCGGAATAGATTGACCCGCGCCGAACCGTGACGCGCCGAACCGGTGCCCTTCTGCCGGTACATCTTCTTACCGGTGCGCGTGATATCCGACCGGTTCTTCACTTCATGAGTGCCGCGCTGGCGTTTGGCCAATTGCCAAACGACGCAGCGATGAATGATGTCGGTGCGCGGCTCGAGCCCAAAGATGGCGTCCGACAGCGTGACCGAGCCTGCTTTCTTGCCGTCGAGCGTGGTGACCTGAAGCTCCATATCACTCGCCCTTCTTCGGCTTCTTGGCCGCGGCAGGTTTGGCCGTCTCGCCCTTCGGCGCCGGCTTAGCGGCTTCCTTGGCGGCTGCCTCCTTGGC
>JBASAH010000224.1:0-4929 GCA_049650505.1 Xanthobacteraceae bacterium | reverse complement strand
CCTCGGAGGTTTTGCAGCCCACCGCCGCAGCGGCGAATTTGGCCGTCAGCGCGCAGGCCTGCCGTCCGCTTTTGCCGGTGACGGCGTTAGCGTTGCCGGAATTGACCACCAGCGCGTGGGCGAAATGCCCCTTGAGCTGGACGCGGCACCATTCCACCGGCGCCGAGGGACATTTCGAGCGGGTAAAGACGCCGGCAACGCTTGTCTTGCGGTCAAATACCGCAAGCATGACATCGGCGCGATCGCGATAGCGGATACCGGCCTCGGCGGTCGCCAGCCGTACGCCGGCGACAACCGGCAACTGCGGAATTGTTTTCGGCGCGAGCGGAGAAATCGATGCGGACACCGGCATGCCCCTTTTGGTCGTGGCCGGACCTATCCAGCCGTTCCCCTTGAGCCGGTAATGTTTAAAGGCCTCGCTGGCAGGAACAAGCCCGCCAGGCTGGGTGGTCACTTTTTAGATGGCGCAGCCGGATTAAGTGCCGATGAATCGGATGGGCCGGCTGGCCGGTCGAGCCGTTCGATGGTTGCAGTTTTACGAAGCTTATCGACTAGCTCCGCTTGCGCGCGGCGAGCAACGTAACTCTGCAATTGTCCTTTGACTTGATCGAATGTCGGGGTGGGCTTTATGCGCTTGTCTTCGAGCTCGATGATGTGCCAGCCGAATTGCGTCTTCACCGGATCGGAAGTCTGCCCCTTCTCGAGCTTGAAAGCGGCCTCGGCGAATTCCGGCACCATCTGTTCCTTGGTGAAATAGCCGAGGTCGCCGCCTTCGGCGGCACCAGGATCCTTGGATTTCTCCTTGGCCAGCGTGGCGAAATCCGCGCCTTTCTTTAATTGCGCTTCGATATCCTTGGCTTCGCCTTCGGTCGCCACGAGGATGTGCCGTGCATGGACTTCCTCCTCGTTCGGCGTCTGCTTGATCGCCTCGTCATAGATCTTGTGCATCGCATCGTCGGTCATGGCAGCTTTGCCGGCATCCTGCAGCAGCGCTTCCATCAAAGCCTTGTGACGCTCGAATTCGATCCGGTGCTTGACCTCATTACGGTTGGCGAGCTGCTGCTGATCGGCTGCCTGCGCCAGGATAATCACGTCGGCGAGATAGGTGATGAGATAGTCGCGCTTTTGATCGGGACCCATTTGCGGCATCGCGGTGCCAATATCGCTCTCGGCCATTGCCAGGTCGCTCTGCCGGATATCGACGCCGTTGGCGCGCGCGACCACCGGATCAGTCTCCTGTGCGCGTGATCCAATGGGGGCGATCAGAAATGCCGCAAGCGCGACTGCGCTCAGCAGGCGAGCGTCGAATGGATGGATGAAAGACATTGCATGCGATCCTTTGCAGTGATCCTTTAGTAACAGCCGGCTTGATAGTTAACCACCAGGCCAGCACGGCGGCCGGCTTCGCAGGCCAGATGCTGGATGCCGATGCTGGGCGCCAATGCTGGACACTATGGCGGTCGGTCCCGACTGGCGGTCGCGAGTTGGCGGTCCCGATTTGGCGGTCGCGATTTGGCGGTCGCGACTTGGCCGCTAACCCTGCAACCGATCCCGGCGAGCTATCCGGCGGTCCTTGGTCGGCGCGGACACTTGCCCAATCGTTGGCCGTTGGCAATGGCAGAAACAAGACTGCGCTTAAACAACGCGTGAAAGCGGCGTCGCATTGACAACAAATCGACCCCCTCCTATCTGTCGCACGGTATCGGGATGTTCATTCGCCTCGCCATCGCCCGAATAGCGCCGTATTTTCCGCCCCTTGGGACTGCGTCGCCCGCGAGACAAACGGCATGACCCCGAGCAGCGGGAACGGGTTTCCAGAAAAATCGTGCTTTGGGTCAAACGGCCCGCTGAGCCGAAATTCCAAGGAATGATGCGATGATCGGCGCTGTCGCCCGCAAGCTGTTCGGTTCCTCGAACGACCGTCTCATCCGCGCCTACCGGCCGCGGGTCGAGGAGATCAATGCGCTGGAAGGGGCGCTGGAAGTGCTTTCCGACGACGCTTTGCGCGCGCGCACGGATGAATTCAGGAAGCAGATCGCCGACGGTGGGACTTTCGACGACATTCTGGTGCCGGCGTTCGCTACGGTGCGTGAGGCCGCCAAGCGTACGCTCGGGCAACGTCATTTCGACGTCCAGCTTATCGGCGGCATGGTTTTGCACGAAGGCAAAATTGCCGAGATGAAGACCGGCGAAGGCAAAACGCTGGTTGCGACCCTTCCGGTCTATCTCAACGCGCTTGCCGGCCGCGGTGTGCACGTCGTCACCGTCAACGATTATCTCGCCAAGCGCGACGCCGAATGGATGGGCCAAATCTACAAGTTCCTCGGCTTGACCGTCGGCGTCATCGTGCATGGCCTCGACGACGAACAACGCAAGAAGGAATACGACTGCGACGTCACCTACGCCACCAACAACGAGCTCGGTTTCGACTACCTGCGCGACAACATGAAGTACCGGCTCGAAGATATGGTGCAGCGCAGCCACATCTACGCCATCGTCGACGAAGTCGATTCGATCTTGATCGATGAAGCTCGCACCCCGCTGATCATTTCAGGTCCGCTGGACGATCGCTCGGAGTTCTACAACACCATCGACGCTTACATTCCCCGGCTAGACAAGACCGATTACGAGCTCGACGAGAAGCAGCGCACCGTCAATCTCACCGAAGTCGGCATGGAGAAGATGGAGAATTTGCTACGCGATGCCGGACTGTTGAAATCGGATTCGCTTTACGACGTCGAGAACGTCTCGGTCGTGCATCACGTCAATCAGGGATTACGGGCGCACAAGCTGTTTGCCCGTGACAAGGACTACATCGTCCGCAACGGTGAAGTGGTGATCATCGACGAATTCACCGGTCGCATGATGCCGGGCCGCCGCTACTCCGAAGGGCTGCATCAGGCGCTCGAAGCCAAAGAGCATCAGCCGATCCAGCCGGAGAACCAGACGCTCGCCTCGATCACCTTCCAGAATTACTTCCGCATGTACGAGAAGCTCGCCGGCATGACCGGTACCGCGGTGACCGAGGCCGACGAATTCCAGGACATCTACAATTTGGAGGTCCTGGAGATCCCGACCAACATGCCGATGATCCGCATCGACGACGATGATGAGGTCTATCGGACGGCGGCGGAGAAATTCCGCGCCATCTTGGCTTTGATTGAGGACTGCAAGGGGCGCGGTCAGCCGGTGCTGGTCGGCACCACCTCGATCGAGAAATCCGAGCAGCTCGCCGAAATGCTGCGTAAGCAGGGTTGGGAGCAACACGATTTCTCGGATCCCAACGCCTTTGCAGCGCTGTATTCAGGCGATGAGGGCGCTTCCAAAGCCAAAGTGTTCGCGGTCCTCAACGCCCGCTATCACGAGCAGGAAGCGCAGATCATTGCGCAAGCCGGCGTGCCGGGCGCCATCACCATCGCGACCAATATGGCCGGCCGCGGCACCGACATTCAACTCGGCGGCAATGCCGACATGCGCATTCGCCAGGAATTGGCCGACATCGCCGAGCCGCGCGAGCGCGAAAAGAGCGATCGTGCCGCTGAAATCCGCGCACAAGTGGCGCGGTTGAAGGAAAAGGCGCTCGCGGCGGGCGGGCTTTACGTCCTTGGTACCGAACGCCACGAAAGCCGCCGCATCGACAATCAGTTGCGCGGCCGTTCCGGACGCCAAGGCGACCCTGGGCACTCGAAATTCTTCTTGTCGCTCGAAGACGACTTGATGCGCATCTTCGGCACCGACAAGCTCGATGGCATGCTGCAGCGGCTCGGCCTTAAGGAGAACGAGGCCATCATTCACCCCTGGATCAACAAGGCGCTGGAAAAGGCGCAGCAAAAAGTCGAGGCGCGCAATTTCGATATTCGCAAGAACCTCCTGAAGTTCGACAACGTGATGAACGATCAACGCAAGGTCATTTTCGACCAGCGCGTCGAATGGATGGAAGATCAGGCCGTAGGCGAGGTGGTCGCCGACATGCGGCATACCGTGATCGACGATCTGGTAGCCAAACACGTGCCGGAGAATGCCTATCCGGAACAATGGGACGCCGCCGGGCTGCGTGAGGAGCTCAAGCGCGTGCTCGGTCTCGATCTTCCGGTTGACGAATGGGCGAAGGAAGAAGGCATTGCCGACGAAGAAATCTTCACGCGCGTCGAACGCCGCGCCGACGAGCACATGGCGGCGAAGGTGGCGCAATGGGGTCCTGACGTCATACGCTATATCGAGAAATCGATCCTGCTGCAGACGCTCGACCATCTCTGGCGCGAACATCTCGTCATGCTTGATCATTTGCGCCAGGTGATCGGATTCCGCGGTTATGGCCAGCGCGATCCGCTCAACGAATACAAAGCGGAGGCGTTCAGCTTATTTGAAGCCATGAGCCAGAATCTGCGCGAAGCGGTCACGGCGCAGTTGATGCGTGTCGAGATCCAGGCGGCGCCACCGCAGCAGCCAGCAATGCTGCCGGCGATGGAGGCGCACAAAATCGATCCGGCGACCGGTGAAGATGAGATGGCTTTGGCGATGGCCGGCGCCGAAACGTTGGCGCGGCACGGTATCGGGCCGGCCGGCGGACACGTCGCGGGGGGCTCACCGCCGGGATCGGCGTTGGCACGGCCGCAGGCGCCGCCTCGTAATCCTGCGGACCCGCAGAGCTGGGGCAAGGTTGGCCGCAACGAGTCTTGTCCGTGCGGCTCGGGCAAAAAATACAAGCATTGCCACGGCCGGTACGCCTGACAGGGATGAGTTATCAGGTATCAGCAAACGCCTGACAGGAATCAGTTGTCTGGCATCAGGGAAGCCCCTGATCCCTAATCTCTGATTACTGGAGTCCCGCCCAGCGGCTGTCGAACGAGCCTGTTGGAACGACCGGCTGTGCGCCCTTGATCAGGCTACCGCTCGGCGAAGGCGCGGTCGCGCTGGCCACTTGTGGCG